>JAADEJ010000010.1 GCA_013153475.1 Campylobacterota bacterium | reverse complement strand
ACGGCATTCCGCTTACCAGTCGCCCCAAAGAGGGGGACTGTTTCGTGACCTTTTCTTACAAAAAAGGTAAAAATTCTACGGCGTTGCTGCATCAGATGCGGCTTTTTGACATTCGCCGGGCAGTCTATTTCAGCGGTCGGGTCAGAAAATCTGATTTTGGAAAAATCAAGGCGAAAATGGGAGAATTTTTCGGATTTACCCCTTCCAGAAAGAAGGGGAGCGGACCTTCCCAGAAGGGTGGTCTTAAGAATGATTCCATTATAACGAGTTTGAGGATGTGATGTCAACCGTTCTTTTCCGCGCCGACAGCTCTTTTGAGATCGGGACCGGGCATATTATGCGCGATCTGGTTCTGGCCGAACGGGAGTTCGCCGATTGGCGGGTGATCTTTGCCGTGCGGGACCTTCCCGGCAACGTTTACCACAAAATTACCGAAGCGGGGCATGAGATCGTGACGCTGGCGGGTCATGGTGTGGAGGAGTTGGCCGAAACGGTCAAAAAGGTGGAGGCCGAAACCGTCGTCATCGATCATTACGGTATCGGCTACGAGGATGAGAAACGTCTCAAAACCCTTACGGATGCGACCCTCTTTGTTCTGGATGATACTTACGAGCGCCACTTTTGCGATATTCTGCTCAACCATAATGTTTACGCCGAGGCCGATCGGTACAAAGGGTTGGTGCCCCAGGGGTGCGAGGTGCGTTGCGGTATGCCCCATACGTTGATCCGCCGGGAGTTTTACGAAGCCAAAAAGCGACGTGTCAAGAGGGATAAAGGGGCGTTTTACGTATTTGTCGCCATGGGAGGCGCTGACACGGCCGGATTGAACCTCCCGCTATTAAAATTGTTGCGCTCGTTCGAGAAGATTCGTATCGATATCGTGACCACGCGGGCCAACCGGAATCTTGCGGCGCTTGAAGAGGCGGTGGCCCAAACACCCAACGCGACGCTTCATGTGGAGAGTGAACGGATGGCTTTGTTGATGGCGCGGGCGGATCTTGCTATCGTCACGCCCAGCGTGGTACTCAATGAAGTGATCTTTATGGCGGTGCCCTTTGTGGCGATACGGATCGCCTCCAACCAGGATGAGATGGTCGCCTGGTTGAAACGTCGGGGCGAGACGGTCGTTTCGGCCGGGGATTTTGCCTGCGCGGTATTGGCGGAGGTTGCCGGACGGTGCCTTCGGACGGTGCCTTTTGAGCGCTTGAGCGAGGAAGAACGAAAAAGGGTCTGGCGTTGGCGAAACGATGACCGGATTCGACGCCGGATGTTCAACAAAAAGCCCGTCGGGTGGGAGGAACATCTTGCTTTTTTGGAGAGACTGGATGGGAGAAACGACCGAAAATACCGGCTCGTTTACGAAAACGAAAGCCCCATCGGGGTGGTGGATTTGACAAAGATCGATCACGAGGAGGGCTCGGCCCATATCGGTCTGTACGCCGACCCTTCACGCCGGGGAAAAGGGAAGGCACTGATGGGTGCCCTAGTTCATGAAGCCCTGAAGCTTGGCGTGACACGTCTGATCGCCGAAGTTTATGAAAGCAATGAAAAAGCGCGCAGACTGTATGATCTTTGCGGTTTTACCGTCACAAGACGCCGCATGGAGGCAAAGGAGAATCTTTTGGTTATGGAGAGAGAGATTGCGAATCGGAACGTTTGAAGTCGGAAGGGACCGCACCTTTTTGATCGCGGAGTTGAGCGCCAATCACGGCGGAAGGATCGAGGTGGCCAAAGAGACGATCGAAGCGGCAAGGGAAGCGGGCGCGGATGCCGTAAAATTACAGACCTATACTGCCGATACCCTGACACTCGATTGTGACAATCCCGATTTCGTTATATCGGGGGGGACGCTGTGGGACGGCAAGACGCTGCACGCGCTCTACCGGGAAGCGGCGATGCCCTGGGAGTGGCACGAGGAACTTTTTGCCCACGCCCGTGCGTTGGGGCTGGAGATCTTTTCCTCGCCGTTTGACAGGAGCGCCGTCGATTTTCTGGAGCGGTTCGATCCGCCGGCCTACAAGATCGCTTCGTTCGAGATTACCGATCACGAGCTGATCCGTTACGCCGCTTCCAAGGGACGGCCCATGATCATCTCCACCGGTATCGCCACACTGGGTGAAATTCAAGAGGCCGTCGATATCTGCCGCGAAGAGGGTAACGACGAGATCGTGTTGCTCAAATGCACCAGCGCCTACCCCGCGCCGCTTGAGGAGGCCAATTTGCGTACCATTCCCAATTTGGCCGAAACTTTCGGGGTTGTAGCCGGGTTTTCAGACCATACCCTGGGCATCACCGCGCCCGTTGCCGCCGTGGCTTTGGGCGCGAAGGTGATCGAAAAGCACTTCATCCTCGACAAAAGCCTGGGCGGCCCCGATGCCGATTTTTCCCTGGACAAAGAGGCGTTTGCGGCGATGGTCGAAGCGGTGCGGCAAACCGAAAAACTGTTGGGCAGGGTGGATTATTCCATGACGGAAAAGAAAAAGAAGAGCCGTCAGTTCGCCCGTAGCCTCTACGTGGCGCAAGATATTGCCGAAGGGGAGATGTTGACCCCTCAAAATATCCGTTCCGTACGTCCCGGTTACGGGTTACATCCCAGATATCTGCCAAAGATTTTGGGTAAGAAAGCCCTTCGTCCCCTCAAAAAGGGTGAAAGGCTCAGATGGGAGGATATCGGTTAGAGGTCTTTGTAGATCTCGTCGTAGTTGGTCTGGAGAATGTGGATAATGTTCTCCAGCGCGCCGGCGAGGAAGAAGAGCCAGGACTTGTGTTCGTAGATCCAGTCGATCATTTTGACTTTTTTCTCGATCTCCGTATCCGACGGGCGTACCATGATCCGGGCCAGCTCCAGTTCGGCGTTGACGATGAAGGGGTTGGTGATGTTGGTGAACTTTTTCATCGCCCGGTCCTCTTCGTAGATATCCTTGATCTTGTCGATTTGTGAGATGACGGCGGCCAGTTCGTCGAAGTCGATCTTCTCCAGCTCTTTGTCGCGGTTGAGGTTTTCGAGGGTTTCGATTTTTTCCATGACATTGAGAAAGACCTTTTCCGTCTCGGATTTTATCCAGCCGAGGCGTTGGATATAGAGCTCTATCAGCCGTTTGCTCCGTCTCAGGAGGTGGGTTTGTCGTTTTGGAGAGACGGGTTCGCAGGAAACGGGCCGTTTGGAAACACTGGTATCTGTTTTGTCAAGAAAACTCTGGAACGGAATGTGTTCGGCCCCTTCGATATAGGCGCCTCCCTCGGTGCAGTTGTAGACCTGCATACCGTCCTCTTTGACCTTGGGAATGTCCCGGATAAAGGTGGTTAAAAACATATACCACCATTTGCTTGTTTTCACTTCGTCGCCGTAATATCCCGGGATCATCATGGTCTCTTTTTCGTACTGCTCCTCTTTCTCTCCGTATACGGCCCCTTTGGAGTGGGTCTTTCCGTCCGGCGCGAAGGCAAGATCCTGTCCGATGAGGGCGATATGGGGATATTGACAGACGTAGGCGAAGTCAAAGGCCATGTTGGCGGCGCTCATGCCCAGCCCGATGTATCCCCAGTCGCTCAACTGAAACGCCGCGTTGTACCCGAAGGGACGCATGGTGATCGCCTTGCGCATATTCCCGATATTCTCGAGGGTTTTGGGGTGGACGATGGAGGTAGGCATGAAGATGGTCTCTTTCAAAAGCTCACGGTCGAGGTTTTCATAAAACTTCGCCGTCGGTTCCACCCGCTCAAGTGAGAAGACGAAATCGGGGGCGATCCCCTCTTTCTGCAAAATCGGAAGGCTGGCGTCGATGCAGAGAATGGTGATATGGTTTTGATATTTTTTAAGAAGCGGCAGCTGCTTGGCGAGGCTCGGCCCGGTCGAGACGATGACGGCGTAGTCGGTGTTGCGCTTTTTCTTGAGGCGCTGGAGGGGGTAGGAGGCGAGCATGGCCGGAATATGTTTGAGCTGGTGATTCAGGCCGATCAGCGAGTCGTTGGCGTCGTTGCCCTCTTTGGTGATAATGGTTCTGATGCCGTCGGTGAAGAGTTTGTTGACGCGTACCATCTCGTCGATATGAAATTTCGGATAGTATTCGTGGGCCGTTTCGAGTGAATAGGTTTTGAGAAACACTTTGATGTCACCGCCGGAACAGAGGTCGTTGACGGTATGGAAATTGATATTTTGGCTGATAAAGAGTTTCAGCCGTCCCTCTTCGATCTCTTTGGAAAAATCCAGAAGATTGAGCGCGACATAGAGCAGTTCGGTTTCAGGCTCCATGACGAAAAGGGTTTTCCCCAGGTTCAGTAACATCTTGACAAGCAGGCCGTTGGCGACACCGAAGATCCACATAAACGGATGACGGGCGAATTGCTTGACCATCTCTTCATACTGTTTCGTAATCTCCTCGACCGGTTTGCCCGCATAGAAAATATACTCTTTCTCACGGTCGTAAAGATTGACGTTTACAGGATCTTTGGGATCGACGAAAACCTCGAAGCGGCGGTTGCTTTCTATGGCGAAAAGCCGTGCGCTCAATGTGGGATCGGCTTGCGCCAGGGCTTTCAGGTTTTTTTCGTAGATATTCATGCTGTTTTGGCCTTTCCAAGGGATGGGGTAAAAAGGCGGTACCCTCTTATCTCATCACTCGGTGCCTCCCCGGAAGGGGAAGCGGGTTATTGCAGAAGTTTCAGCACGTTTTGCTGAACGGCGTTGGCCTGGCTCATGGCGTAGGAGCCGGATTGCGCCAGGATGTTGAGTTTGGAGAAGTTGGCGCTCTCCGCCGCGAAGTCGACGTCACGGATTTGGCTTTCGGCCGCTTTGACGTTGACCTGGGTGACGGTGATGTTGTTGACGGTGCTCACCAGCTGGTTCTGCACGGAACCCAGGTCGCTGCGGATACGGTCGAGGGCTTTCTGAGCCGATTCGGCGATATCCATGACCGCCATGGCGCCTTTGAGGGTGGTGACACCCGCGCTCAGTTGCGAGCCGTAGTTTTCGATGTTGCTGTTGGCGTAGGCGCCCATCGCCAGTGCTTCGCTGGAGGTGAAGCTGCCGCGGATGGAGCGAAGGTTGATGGTGGTCTGGGCTACGGCGGTGGCCGCGCTGAATCCCGCGCCGGTACCGCTGACGATGACATCCCTCGCGTCCAGCCGTGTCAGGGTCAGTTTGCCGTAATTCTCACCGCTGGCCATACCGGCAACGCTGAGGTTGTCTCCCTCGATTTTGATACCGCGACCATCCAAAGAGCGGAGGTTCAGGTTACCGCGTCCGTCGATATAGGCTTCGACACCGGTCTGGTCTTTGACGGAGTTGATAGCCGCGACCAGTTTGCCG
>JAADEJ010000052.1 GCA_013153475.1 Campylobacterota bacterium | reverse complement strand
GTGTGGCTGGGCGGTCTGATACCGGGATGGTGGGCCGGTCGAAAAGGGTGGCCCCGCCTGCCTGACTCTTCAAAAAAGAGTGAGGCTGCCCGAAGAGTTCTTAGAGCCAAAGAGGATAGGGAACTGTTTGCGTTGCTGTTGCCCTATATGGGCAGGGACCCCGAAATTGACAAGGCGCTTAAAGACCTGGAGGCGAATCTCTACGGGGGGGCGCGCAACCGGGTCGACCGCCGCCGTGTGGCGGAGGCGGTGGCGAGACTGGAGTGGGGTGAGGGGAAAGAGACGCTCTAACCCCGCTGTTTGCCGAAAACCCTGATGATCAGGTCCAGAATCTCTTTTTGGGTAAACGGACGAACCAAGAAATGGCGCACATGGGGCAACATGGCCCTGTTGCGTTTTTTGTTGCCGAAACTCTCCACCACCACGATGGTGATGGGCCAGTTTTGGCGGATGGTGTCCAGCAGCGCGATGGTCTGCTCTCCCAGATAGTTTTCATCTATGAAGAGCAGGTCTGTCTCTCTTTTGGTCGCGTGATCCATCGCCTTTTCGAGGGAAGGTTCCACCACCACTTCGTAACGGAAATATTGCAGCATCTTTCTCAGTGCCGCGGCGGAGCGGGCGTGGGTATCCACGATGACCGCTTTTTTCCCCATGAAGGTCTTTGACGGAAGCCGGTAGCGCCGCCGTTTGTCGGAGTCACCGGTGTGAAGCGGCAGTGTGAGATAGAATGTGCTGCCTTTGCCCCATTCGCTTTCGGCCCGAACGGTTCCGCCCATGGCGTCGACGAGCTGTTTGACGATGGAGAGTCCCAGTCCCGTTCCTCCGAAAATCTGCCGAATCGACTCCTCGTTTAGATCGATGTCGTCGAAAAGGTTCGCGAGTTGTTCGGGCTTCATACCGATACCCGTATCCCGAATGACGGCTTTGAGGGTGATTTCACCGTTTTCTTTACGATGGCTTGAACTGATTTTGAGCTCGACACCGCCCTGTTCGGTAAACTTGATGGCATTGTTGAGCAGGTTGATGAAGATCTGTTCTATGCGGACAGGGTCGCCGAAAAATGTATCGGGAACATCGGGGTCGATGTCGAAAGCCAGGTCGATGCCTTTGGCGGAGGCCTGCAGGGCGACAACCCCGCGGACACGGGCGAGGATTTCATTGATATTGAATTCGGCGGGCGTGACGGTAAAACGGCCGATAGAGAGTTTGGTGAAATCGCTCAGGTCGTTGATCAGCGAGAGCTGCATCTGGCCGGCCTGATGGATTTGACGAACATAGGTCTCCTGCTCGGGTGGTAGCCTGTGCTCTTTCAGATGCTCACTGAGGCCGATGACGGCGTTGACCGGGGCACGCAGTTCGTGAAGAACTTTGGCCAGAAAAACCTGTTGACCATGGAACTTTTTTTGGTAGAGATTTTTCTCTTCACGAAGGGCCTGAAGCCGTTTGCGTCCATAAAAAAGATGGCGAAGAAGCAGAAGAAGCAAGGCTGTGCCGACGGCCAGCAGTGCCCAAAGAAGGGGCGTGTCGCTTTTGCTTTTGACCTGCGGCGGGTATTTTGGGGGAAGCGGAGCTTTTTGTTCCGGCGGACGAGCGGTTTTGGCGAGGGTGGGGGCGGAACGGATCCGTTTGGGCTCGGGAACGGAAAGTTTTTGCTTCCGATCCAAACGTAGCGGTGTCGTTTTGTTCTCTTCCGGGGGGAGGGTATCGGAGCGGGAAAGTGTTTTTTGTATGGGCGGATGGGTTTGCGAAGAGGGAACGGCCTTCTTTTCGGGAGATTCGCAGAAAGAGGGCGGGTTGGTGTTGGCGAAAGCGTCCGGGAAGCGTTGCCGTACCAGGGTCAGCAGTCGCATGGCGGTTTCATGTCGGGTAATGGGCTCGAGTACGACGATATGGGCTTCCCCTGAAGGCCGGACACGAAGCCGTATGGAGCCCCGGTTCAAAATTCCGGCGATCTTCTGATCCTGACGGAGGGTTTGGTTGAAATCGGTAAGACTCTTTTGCGCGTAAATATCGCGTGAAAAAGTGGCCAAAATGATTTTTTCACAGGTGGGCGCGGCCTGCAGCGAGACAAGAAACGTCCAAACGGCTATTAAATATCTGTATGACATGGAAATTCTCCGGTTTCGTGAATCGTCTTGCACGGAAAAGATAGGTTGGATTTTAACAGAAACTGCTTTTTGTTGGCTTTATTTGGGAAAAAAAGCGTGACAATCGGAACAAATGCACAAGTTTTACAATTTATAAGTCATTAAAGTTGACAATAGAACACTCAATTTGGTAGAATTTCCTTGGCATTTTAGAAAAGAAGTGCTAAAATAGTCGCAATGAAAAAGAGATACGACGAGATTCTGGAAGCGGTGGTTCTGACGTTTCTTAGAAACAGAGAGCCGATAGGTTCGGCATCGTTGCGGTCGCAACTGCCCTTCGAGATCTCTGCGGCGACTATTCGCTACTACTTTAACAAAATGGTGGAACGGGGCGAATTGGCCCAGTTGCACAAAAGCAGCGGCAGGATTCCGACGGAACGGACCATGAAACAGTTCTGGCGGCGCCACCTGGGCGAGTTGACACTTCTGTGCGACGCGCTGGAAGAGGTTGAAAAACTGGCGGAGGAGGAGAGGCTTTTTGTGCTGGTCAAACCGGTACGCGCCAATCGTCTTCGCCGGATCGAAAGGGTTTCGGACCGTTATCTGATCCTCGTTTTCGAAGAGGATGAGTATATCATCCGTTATCAGGCGCCGCTGGAGAGTTTTTTACGGGATCTGATCGGTTACGAGTTGGAAGAGGTCAAACAGATCGCCAGGGATGTGGGTATGATGTCGCTTTTTTACAAAATGCGCGCCAAAAGCGAAGAGGAGGTGCATCTGTGCAATCCCGGCGAAGTGATTCGTATCGCTTCGGAGCAGAGTTACTGGGGGTGTCGTCACCTTAAAGAGTATCTCGAAGGTGACGCGGTGGAGACGTTTGGCAACGGCATCCACTTCGATCCCCTTCTGCCCAGAGGTTTTATGGCTTTGAGAACGGAAACCACACTGGATAACCGACCGGTCAAACTTTTGTGTCTGGGCGCGATAGACCACAATTTCACGAAACTATTCAAAATGGAGGTGCATGATGGCCGATAAAAAGAAAAAAGAGCCTGAAACGGTTGAAACGCGGGAAGAGAATCCCGCAGAGGAGACGGAAGAGAAGCTGAATGAAGAGATGCAAACGGAAGAGAGTGAGTTAACAACGTGCCGTGAGGCGCTCAAAGCGTGTGAGGACAAGTATCTTCGTATGCACGCGGAGTTTGAGAATATCAAAAAGCGGATGGAGCGCGAAAAAGAGAAGAGTGTGGCCTACGCCCAGGAGGCGTTCGCCAAGGATCTGCTTCCCATTATGGACGCCCTGGAGCTGGCCATCGCCTCGATTCCCGAGGAGAGTGAGGATGAACACCTGCAAAAGCTTCGCGAGGGTGTTCAGTTGACGTTGGACAACTTTGTCAAAACCTTTGAGAAACACCACATCAAAGTGGTGGAGATTGACGAGGGATTTGACCCCAACTTCCATGACGCGGTGATGCAGGTGGACAGCGACGCCCATGAAAGCGGCGAGATTGTCCAGGTGCTTCAAAAAGGGTACACCTATAAAGAGCGCCTGCTCCGGCCGGCCATGGTGAGTGTGGCCAAGTAAAGGTTTTTGCAACTTAAGTCGCAGAAGCCTTGAGAAAAAGTTGAGTATAATACGCTCAAGAAAACAGGAAACTGAAACCAAAAGGAGATAAAAATGGGAAAAGTAATCGGAATTGACCTGGGTACGACCAACTCGGCCATGGCCGTCTATGAGGGCGGCGAAGGCAAGATCATCGCCAACAAAGAGGGTAAAAACACCACCCCCTCCGTTGTCGCGTTTACCGACAAAGGCGAGGTTCTTGTCGGTGATCCGGCCAAACGGCAGATGGTCACCAACCCCGAAAAAACCATCTACTCCGTCAAGCGGATCATGGGATTGATGTGTAACGAAGACAAAGCCGCCGAGGCCAAAAAGCGTCTGCCCTATCATGTGGTAGACAAAAACGGCGCCTGTGCCATCGAAGTCGACGGCAAAACCTACACCCCGCAGGAGATTTCGGCCAAGATTTTGATGAAGATCAAAGAGGACGCCGAAGCCTATCTGGGTGAAGAGGTGACCGAAGCGGTCATTACCGTACCGGCTTACTTCAACGACAGCCAGCGCAAGGCGACCAAAGAGGCGGGCACCATCGCGGGCCTGAATGTGCTTCGTATCATCAACGAGCCGACCGCCGCAGCACTGGCTTACGGGCTGGATAAAAAAGAGGCTGAGCAGATCTGTGTCTACGACCTGGGCGGCGGTACCTTTGACGTGACGGTTCTGGAGACCGGTGACAACGTAGTCGAAGTTATGGCCACCGGCGGCGACGCGTTCTTAGGCGGTGACGACTTCGACAACCGGCTCATCGACTACATCGCCGAAGAGTTCAAAAAGGAAAACGGCATCGACCTCAAAGCCGACGTCATGGCCCTGCAACGGCTCAAAGAGGCGGCGGAAAACGCCAAGAAAGAGCTCTCCGCGGCGCAGGAGACGGAGGTCAACCTCCCCTTCATCACCGCCGACGCCAGCGGCCCCAAACACCTGGTCATGAAAGTGACCCGGGCCAAGTTCGAGAGCCTCATTATGGATCTGGTGGAGCAGACCATTGCCAAAATCGACGAGGTACTCAAAGATGCCGGCGTGAGCAAAAACGACATCAAAGAGGTCGTGATGGTCGGCGGTTCTACCCGCGTGCCGCTGGTACAGGAGAAGGTCAAAGCCTATTTCGGCAAGGAGCTGAACAAGTCGGTCAACCCCGACGAAGTGGTCGCCATCGGTGCGGCGATTCAGGGCGGTATCCTCAAAGGGGACGTCAAAGACGTGCTCCTGCTGGATGTGACGCCTCTTAGCCTGGGTATCGAAACCCTGGGCGGCGTGACCACCAAGATCATTGAGAAAGGTACCACCATTCCGGTGAAAAAGAGCCAGATCTTCTCGACCGCCGAGGACAACCAGCCGGCGGTTACGATCCATGTCGTTCAGGGTGAGCGTGAACTGGCCAAAGACAACAAGTCTCTCGGACAGTTCGAGCTTAGCGGTATTCCGCCGGCTCCCCGGGGTGTGCCGCAAATCGAGGTTACCTTTGACATCGACGCCAACGGTATCCTGACTGTGAGCGCCAAAGACAAAGCCACCGGCAAACAGCAGGAGATCAAGATTACCGGCTCTTCGGGATTGAGCGAAGAGGAGATCGAAAAGATGGTGCGCGACGCGGAAGCCCACAAAGAGGAAGACCGCAAACGCAAAGAGCTGATCGAAGCCCGCAACCAGGCCGACGCGCTGGTCTATCAGACCGAAAAGAGCCTGGGCGAAGTGGGCGATGCGCTGGATGCGGCCGAAAAAGAGAAGGTCCAGGCGGCCGTGGACGCGCTCAAAGAGACGCTCAAAGATGACAACGCCACCAAAGAGCAGATTGATGAAAAGGTCAAGGCGCTGACCGAAGTGAGCCACAAACTGGCTGAAGCGATGTACAAAAAAGAGCAGGGCGGCGAGCAGGCTGCCGGCGGCGCGCAACAAGGCGCCAACAAAGGCGGCGACGACGATGTCATCGACGCCGAAGTCGAGTAACCGACAAACTCCAGAGGGTGCGGGCCTGCCCGCCCGTCACCCCTTCGACCCCATCGTTTTTCCCGACTCCCGTCTATTGATATTGGGAAGCTTTCCCAGCCTCCAATCGTTTGAAAACAACTTTTACTACGCCCATCCCCGTAACCAGTTCTGGCCCATTTTAGGCGACATTTTCCAACTGCCCGTTCAAACCGACCAAGATCGGATCGCGCTGTTAGAAAGTGTCGGTCTGGCGCTGTGGGACGTGGTAGGGGCTTGTCTGCGGGTCAATTCGGCCGACAGCAATCTCAAAGCCTGTGAACCCAACGATATCGAGGGGTTGTTGAAGCGTTATCCCCGTATCGAAGCGGTGCTTTTTACGGGAAAAAAAGCCCAAAGCCTCTATCGACGCCACTTCAAACATCTCCCGCTGCCTACCGACTTATTGCCTTCCCCCTCTCCCGCCTACGCCGCCATGGGGTTTGAAGCCAAAAAAGAGCGCTGGCGTGCTATACTGTTACACTTTTTGCGCAAGGAGCCTTCCGCATGATCGAATACGGTAGTGAAAACGGCAAACTGCTTCGTATCGGCGTCTTTTACGACGGCAACTATTTTGCCCATGTCAGCAACTATTACACCTATGAACATCCACGACGCAGTCGCATCAGCGTCTCCGGGCTTCACCGGTTTGTCGTGGAAGAGATCTCCCGTGCCGAGGGGGTGCCCAACAACCGTTGCCGGATCGTGGATGCCCACTATTTTCGCGGTAGGCTCGGGGCGGTGGAGGCCCAGCAGCGCAACAGCCTTTTCAGGGAGCGGCAGTTTGACGAGGTGTTGATGCGGGAGGGGATCATCGCGCACTACCTGCCCGTTACGCCAGGCGGGGAGAAAGGCATTGATGTATGGCTGGCGCTGGAAGCGCTGGAGATGGCCATTCACAAGCGGTTTGACGTGGTGGTGCTGGTGGCCGGTGACGGCGACTATCTGCCGCTTGTGCGCAAACTCAATACCCTTGGTACGCGGGTCTGTGTGTTGGGATGGGATTTTGAGTATACCGATACCCACGGCCGGCCCCGTCAGACCAAAACGGCCCAGACCCTGCTGGATGAGGCCAACTATCCTATTTTGATGAATACGCTCATCGATGACCGATCCCGCAAAAACGATCCGCTGTTGGATGATCTGTTCATCACCGCGTCGGGTACGAAAGGTCGTAAAGAGCCGGAACGGATCAAAGACGATACCGTGCGTTACGGCGTGATCATGGCCCTGAAAAAGGGATTCGGTTTTATAGAAGAGGAGGAGGGCGGCGAAGACCTCTTTTTCCACTATAACAGCCTTGAGGATGTCGATTTCAACGATCTGGTAGAGGGGCAGAGGGTCTGCTTTGTCAAAGGGCATAACGACCAGGGTCCCTGCGCCGAGAGGGTAAGGCTCTGCGCAGACGGTGAGAGCGGGCTATAATGCCTTGAAATTGTAATTAAGAATGACTCTAAACTGCTCGTAATCTTCGTCGGCGTCGGTTTTGTCGTCTATGAGAGCGTAGGCCAGGGTGGCGGTGAAACGTTCACCGATGACGTATTTAAGAGCGATGTCGGTTTCGGCGGTTTCGTAGTCGTCCGTTTTGTCGGCGGCGAACCGGCCGTAAACCACACCCATATTCAGCCCCTCAAGCCCCAGTCCGGCGAGGTCGTAACCCGCTCCCGCGATCCATGCGTCACCCTTTTGCCCCACGGCATCGAGGGTCTGATCCTCCAGCGAGGTAAAAAACGGTCCGCCGCCAAGACTGCCGAAAGCACCCGTGTCGCCGTGATCGGCGTTGTAGGCTGTCAACAGTGTCAGGCCGTTTTCAAAGGCCGTTTCCACACTTACACCCCAGGTCCGGCTGTCGATGTCGCCCAGCACTTCGTCGCCTCTCTCCTTTGCGGTGTCGTACTGGACCCCGAAGGTGAGGGTGGCCCAGTCTGTGGGAAGTTCGTAGCCCGCTTCCAGGTAGATGACATTGGCGATGTCGTCAATGTCGTAGTACCATGCTTGAAGCGTCAGCTTCTCAAAGCCTTTGTAGACGGCGGAAACCAGATAGATGCCGTCGGTTTTTTTGTCGCTTCCCAGCGTCTTTTCGACGGGGACGAATTTTTTGGCGTCCACGCCGTTCTCCCAGCCGGCCATCTGATCGATTTGCCCCAGTGTCAATGTGAGGCCCTCACAGTCGGTGTTGATGAGCAGGTAGGCCGTGAAGTAGTTGGGCATCATGCGGATGTCGTCACTGTCGGCATGGGGCGTGTCGATCATCTGCCGCCCGATCTTAATTTCGGTGTTGCCCCATTTGCCGTCGATGAATGCCTGAGAGAGTGTGGCGAATCCCTCTTTGTCCTTGTCGAAGAAGTCGCCGTTGACCTTGTCGGGGTTGTTACTTTGCAAACCCAGATCCTCGACAAAATATCCTTCGACACCTACCATCATACCCTGCCACCGTTTGGAATTGAGGTGCACGTGGCCGCCGACGGCGAAGGCGTTGTTGTGAGAATCGCAACGGTTCATCTTCAGGTCAATATAACCCGCGCGAATCTGCCCCGTGGTGTGCTCAAGAGGCTCAACCTTACTCAATACGCCTCTGACGGTGGTGATTTCAACAGGGGTTGTAGACTCCCCGGCCGCTAACGGCAGTGTGACGGCGGCTGTAAGCAAAAGCGTGGAAAAGGGTTTCATCGCTTTTTCACCTTGGAAATGATAATCAGTATCAAAAAACAACAGCATCATGACATAATCCCGCTTAATAGAATATAAAAATGATAATTGTTCTCAGAATAATCTGTCATTCCGTTATGATAACCGGCGCAAACGCTTTGGTCGCCACGGTGACTTGTTGACCGATTTGCAGGGTTTTGGCGGTACGGGTGTCGGTTACCACTTCCACAATCTGCTGGCCGATGGCCACCACCGCCACATAGACCGCGTCGCGCTTTTGAATCTCCAGCACTTCGCCTTCAAAGGAGAATTTCTGGCTTCCCGATCTTTTCAAAAGCACGTCGCCGGGGGTGCCGTCGGCGGTGATTTTTCCGTTTTCGAGGCGGATGACCCGTTGGGCCATGCGGTAGATCTCCGCCGGATCGTGGCTGACCATGAGGGTCGTGGTGCCGAATTCGCGATGGAGTTTGAGAATTTCATGTTGCAGTGTCAGACGCATGGCCGGATCGAGGGCGGAGAAGGGTTCATCGAGCAAAAGGAGTTTGGGGCGTCGCATCAGGGCCCTGCAAAGGGCCACCCTTTGTTTTTGTCCCCCGCTAAGGTAGGCGGGCCGCCTGTTGGCCAATTCGCTTAGACCGGTGCTTTCCAAAAGCGCGTCGGCCAGGGCCGGGTCTTTTTGGACAAAAAGGAGGTTTTGGCGTACGCTCATATGCTCAAAAAGCGCGTAATCCTGAAAGAGCAGGCCCACGTCTCTTTGTTGGGGCGGCAGGCTTTTGTTATTGGCAAGCCACCGCTTTTGCGAAACCTTTATCTCTCCGTCGGCGCTCTCCAGCCCGGCCAGAATACGCAAAAGGGTGCTTTTACCGCTACCGCTGGGGCCGGTTAGGGCGGTAAAACTGCCGGCTGAGAGCGTCAGGTTGACGAAAAGTTCCATCTCTCCTCGGGCGCCGTGCAATCTTTTTCTAATCTTGATGTCAACCATCATGCGCCCCCCAAACGCCGACGGTGGTGACGGTTAAAAAGGTAAACCGCCGTCAAAACGACAAAACTGATACCTACCATAATGGCCGAGTAGATATGGGCGTTTTTGTAATCCATAATCTCCACATACTCATAAATAGCCACCGACGCCACCTTGGTCTCGCCCGGAATGGAACCCCCTACCATCAAGACCACGCCAAACTCCCCGACCGTATGGGCGAAGGTGACGATCAGGGCGCTAAGCAGGGCGGGTTTGATGTTGGGCAGGGCCACGAACAGCAGGGTCTGCCAACCCGTTTTTCCCGCCACGTAGGCGGCTTCGAGCATATGGCGGTTGAGGCTCTCAAAACCGCTTTGCAGAGGCTGGAGCATAAAGGGAAATGAGTAGATCACGCTGGCGACCACGAGTCCCGGGAAAGAAAAGACCAACTCCAGCCCCAGTCGCTCTTTTAAAAATGCCCCCAGGGGCGAATCGGGGGCAAAGGCCCACAACAGGTAAAACCCCAACACCGAAGGGGGCAGGACAATAGGCAAAGAGACCAGCGCCTCCAAAAAGGGTTTAAGACGCGTGCGGGTTTGCGCCAGCCACCAGGCCAGGGGAAGGGCCAAAAGAAAAAGCACGGCCGTCGTGACGAAAGCCAGTTTGAACGAGAGCCAAAAAGGGGTCCAGGCAATCGAACTCACCGTCGCACCTCTATAATTGAGAGTTCACTCTCCAAAAAGAGCGCCCACGCCTTTTGTTGGTCGGCTATGCCGAGCTTCCCAAAAGAGGCTGTCGGCACCGTAACCTCCATGAGGGTTTGGGCATGGCGACACCAGACGGTGGAGAGAATCTCTCCGCTTTCGACCGATTCGATCGTAACGGGCACGATATTGCGCAGGGTGCTCTCTTTGGGGGGTAAAAGGGCCAAAGCGATGTGGACGGGCTTGATACCGAGCACCACCCGGCTCCCTTCCCGCACACCGCGAGGGGGCTCAAGCCCAACCATGTAAAGCGGCGTTTTGTCCAACGTGAAAGTCAGATGTGTAATACCCTCTTTTTGCTCAACGCGGGTTACCAGGGCCTCAAGGCGGTTCATGGTTGACGGTATCCGTAGGCTTTGAAAATGTGTTGAGCGGCGGGAGAGAAGAGAAAATCGTAAAAATCTTTTCCCTCCGGGTTGAGCAAAACGGCGCCTTGCTCAATGGGGCTGTAAAGTCGGCTGTCTACCTCTACCCACTCCTTTCCCTCTCTGAAACGGCGCAGTTTGGGGGAGAAGAGGGCCGATTTGGCCACCAGCCCCGCGTCGGCGACCCGCAGGGTATAGACAAGGGTCTGGGAAACGCTTTCGCCGTAGATCAGCTTGGGTTTGACTCTCTCGTAAATCTTCGCGTTTTGTAAAGCCTCTCTCGCGGCTTTGCCGTAGGGGGCGGTTTTGGGGTTGGCGACGGCTATTTTTTTGATGGCGGCAGAGAGTAGGGTGTGTAAGTCGTTGGAGAGCTTTTTGTGGCGCACGGACAGCAGGGCCAACACCCCTTTGGCGTAGGTTTTGGGTTTTTCAAGGCCCAGTTTGTCATGGTAGAGCGCAAGGGGGTAGCCCATGTCGGCGGAGAGGAAAAGATCAAAGGGGGCGCCGTGGCGGATCTGGGCGGCCAGTTTGCCGCTACTGCCGACAATGACGCGAATATCGCTCTTTGGATCTTTTTGCCGGTAGGTTTGAATGAGATCCTTGACGGCGTAGCTGACATTGGCGGCCACCGCGACGGTCAGCGGCCGGCTCCATAGAAAAATGACGGAAAAAAGGAGAAGAAAAAGCGCTCTCATCGGACTCCCCAAACTTTTTTCGTTAGTTTAGCCAATTTTGTCATAGAACCCGTTTCTCTTTAATCTTTTGCGGTTTGTTACCCGGCTGTTGACGTGAATTTTATGGGCTGTACGGGTATCTTTTCGCCAGCTCCAACGCCTCGATTTCAGGAAGCGGCGGTGCGTAAAGGTATCCCTGGATATAGTCGATGCCGTGGCGAATCAGATAATCGGCCTGTCGGCGGTGTTCCACCCCTTCGGCCACGGTGGCGATACCGAGTTTTCGCGCCAGCAGAATGGTACTCTCCACAATGGCCATATCTTTGGGTTGGTCGGGTACGCCGTCGATAAAGATTTTGTCGATCTTGATCTTGTCGATCGGCAGAACTTTCAGGTAAGTCAAAGAGGCGTGGCCGGTTCCAAAGTCGTCAATGGCCACGGTAACGCCCAAATCGTGCAGGGCTTCGAGTTGGCGACGTGTCTGCTCCATGTTTTTGACAATAGCCGTTTCCGTCATCTCGATCTCCACCCGACCCTGTCGAAGGTAGTGCTCTTTTACCTGATCCGTCAACTCCTCGATCAGGGTTTCGGTCTGGAAGTGATAAGCGGAGATGTTGAGCGCGATCGAAACATCGGGAAGCCCGATCCTGTCAAACCGTTTCAGCATGGCGTCGATTTCGGTAAAAATCAATTCGGTCATGGGAACGATCAGGTCGCTCTCCTCGATCAGGGGCATAAACGCGGCGGGACCGAGCAATCCTTTATGCGGATGTTCCCAGCGTATCAACGCTTCGAATGCGCGGATTTTGTTGGTATGCATATCGACTTTCGGCTGATAGTGTAAAATCAGTTCACCCGTCGCGATGGCACGTTTAAACTCCTCAAGCAGCTCGATACGCTCCATCACCTCTTCCTGCATCCGTTTTTGGTAGAGAATGCAGCGGCCCCTGGCACTCTTTTTGGCTTTGTGCATGGCCAGATCGGCCGATGCCATCAGGGTTTCCGGCGTTTTGCCGTCCTGGGGGAAAAGGGAGATGCCGCCGCTGATACTGACCTTTCGGTGCGTGTGATTGATAATGAGGGGCTGGCTGATCTGTTCAAGTATCTGACAACATCGGTTGTAAAGGGTTTTGGAGTCGCGAAAATCCTGTGTCAATACGGCAAACTCGTCGCCGCTGATTCTGGCGACGATCTCTTTTTCTCCTGTGGCGTCCCGTAACCTTTGGGCAATGGTTCTCAAAAGCTGGTCTCCAGCGGGATAACCGAGGGCATCGTTGAGGGTTTGGGTGTCGTCTACGTCAAAATAGATAAGAGCCAGACGCTCTTCCTCTTTGTCAGCGTCCTGAATGCGGTCACTGATCAGTTTGCTGAAGTAGGTACGGTTGGGCAGCTCCGTCAAGCCGTCGAAGAAGAGGAGCTTTTCGATGGCGTCATCCCATTTTCTGTTTTCCGGCAGGGTCTGGATAATGGAGATGTAGTGATTGATCTTGCCCGTACGGCGGTTTTTTAGGCAGAAAACCGTTTGCCAGGCGCTGAAACTGGTACCGTTTTTACGCCGGTCAATGATACTGCCCGCCCAAAATCCCTTCTCTTTGATGGACCGCCAGAAATTTTCGTAAAACTCGGACGGCATCAGATTGGATTTCAAAAACTCTTCGGGCCGTTTCCCCAGGCACTCCTCTTTGGTATAACCCGTCAGGCGCTCAAAAGCGGGATTGACGTCGATCACGCGTCGATGACGGTCGCTGATAAGAATGGCGTCGGGGCTTCGCTGAAAAATCTCGTACATAATGGACATGCCCGTTCCTCTCGGTATTGCTTTTTTATAGATTATACACCAAAGATCGGTTTGCCCACGTTTACGGTGGCTTGGTATAATGGGCCCCTTAAAGAGGAGAGGCAAGGAGCTAACATGATGAAACGATGGTGGATGGTCTGGCTCATACCCTTGTGGCTGAGTGCCGGTTTTCTCACAGCCGAAGAGGCGTTCAAACCGTCGGTGACGTTGGGAAACGGGTGCTTTCATGTACAGATCGATGTGGCCGAGCATATCCACCTGAGCAAAGAGTCGCTCCGTTTTGCCGCGGAGCCCAAGGAGAAGGTTGAACTTTTACCCTACACCCTTCCCGTGCCCCAAAAAGATGAGTTCGGTGACGAAGTGTATACCGGACGTTTTGAGGTTGACGTGCCTTTCAAGGTTCTTGACCCGCAAACCGAAAAGGTGACCTTTCTTCTTTCTTACCAGGGGTGTTCGGACAACGGGGTCTGCTATCCGCCCGTAACCAAGCGCTATACCTTTTCCCTGCCTGCTCTCAAGCGCGATACGGCGCCGCTGATGCAACCGACCTGGCAAGCCCCTGCGTCAAAAAGCGCAAAACCCGTTGCTATTGCCTCCTCCCAAAAAGCGCAACATCAACCCCTTTCGGAAGAGGCGTCGGTGGCCTCCATGCTGGCCAACAAGAGTTTCGGGGCGGTGCTTCTTACTTTTTTTGGTTTTGGGCTTTTGATGGCACTGACTCCCTGCGTCTTCCCCATGATACCGATTCTAAGCTCCATCATCGTGGCCCAGGGCAAGGGAATGACGGCGGGACGCGGCTTTTTTCTCTCCCTGGTCTATGTTTTGGCCATGGCGCTCACCTATACCGTCGCGGGGGTGTTGGCGGGGCTTTTTGGCGCCAATATCCAGGCGGCCATGCAAAACCCCTGGGTCATCGGCGCCTTTGCCGCGCTTTTTGTGGCCCTGGCCTTCTCGATGTTCGGCTTTTATGAGCTTCAGCTTCCCGCCTCCTGGCAGTCCAAACTGAGCCGCACCAGCGACGAGGCGGGCAAAAAGGGCGGTGTGGCCGGCGTGGCGGTGATGGGTTTTCTCTCGGCGCTTATTGTCGGCCCCTGCGTGGCGCCGCCGCTGGCCGGGGCGTTGATGTATATCGGCCAGACCGGTGACGCACTGCTGGGCGGTTTGGCCCTTTTTGTCATGAGTCTTGGTATGGGTGCGCCGCTTTTGCTGGTGGGCACCGGCGCGGGCCGTTTTATGCCCAAACCCGGCGGCTGGATGAGCGCGGTAAGCCGGGTTTTCGGGGTGGTGATGTTGGCGGTGGCCGTCTGGATGCTCTCACGCATTCTTCCTGATGGTGTCACCATGGGGCTTTGGGCGCTTCTGGCTATAGTAAGTGCCGTCTATATGGGCGCGTTGGAACCTTTGGCAAAGGGGAACGGGTGGCCGGCCCTGTTCAAGGGGCTTGGCGTCGCCTTATTGCTTTACGGCGCCATGTTGCTTGTCGGCGCATTCAGCGGCGCGACAAACCCCCTCTCTCCCCTGGAAGGGTTACGGGGTAACAGCACGAGCGCCGTGCTCTCAAACCGTCCCCTCTTTACCCGGGTGAGCGCGTCGGCGTTGATGGATAGGATCAAAACGGCAAACCGACCGGTAATCGTCGACTTTCGGGCCGATTGGTGTGTCAGTTGCAAGGAGCTGGAGGAGACCACTTTCAAAGACCCGGCTGTACGACGGGCATTGCAAAACTATACGCTCTACCAGGTGGATGTTACCGACAATACGCCCGCCCAAAAAGCGCTGATGCGACAGTTGGGTATCTACGGCCCGCCGGCCATTCTCTTTTTTGAGAAGGGAAAAGAGCTTCGTGCCAAACGGATAACCGGCTACAAATCGCCCCGCGCCTTCGTGGCCCTTTTGGCATCATAGCTCTTTGTAATGGTCAATAGATTATAATGGGATCAAAAAAGAGCGAGGTGGGCATGGTCATAAGCGGCGCGCGGACGGTGACGGCGGAGGGCATTCTTACCGAAGATGTCCGCATAGAAGAGGGCAGAATCGTCGAGACGGGGCCAAACCTTTCGGGTCGGCGCCTGGAGGCTGAGGGCAAACTGCTACTGCCCGGCATGATCGACATCGGCGTGCGGATGCGTGACGGCAGACTGCGGGGCGGTACGCTCCAGCGCATGAGCGCCAAGGCCAGGGCCAACGGGTTCGGTCTGCTGGCGCTCTCATCCGGCTGTACGCCGCGTATTGACAATGAGATTACGCTGGAGTTTGCCAAATCACAGGCCAAACAGTGCGAGATCCCCGTCTTGCCGCTTTTGGCCGGCGTCACGGAGGCGGGCGGCCTGAGCGATTGCGCCATTTTGCTCAAAGAGGGGGCGATAGGGATCGAGTTTGAAAGCCGGATGGACGGCAACCTGATCCGCCGTTTGATGGAGTATGCCCGTTTGCGAAACGTCACGCTCTTTTGCCGGGCCGACGATCCGGCGCTTTCGGGTGACGGGGTGATGCACGAAGGCGCCGTCTCTTCGGCTTTGGGGCTGGGCGGCATCCCCGCGTTGGCCGAATACTCCCAGGTCGCCAGGATAGGGGAGTTCGCCGACGCATACGGGGTAAACGTGGTGATCCTTGGGGCTTCCACACCCCGCACCGTAGCGCTATGTGAACAATATACCCATCTGCATGCCCAGCTCTCATGGCACCATCTTCTGCTTGACGATACCGCCTGCGAGGGGTACGATACCCGCGCCAAACTCTTTCCGCCCCTGCGGGACGCCGAGGCGCGCCGTCAGATGCTTGAACAGCTCAAAAACGGGCAGATCGCCATGCTCGGCTCCCTCCACTCTCCCGTCTCCGAAACCGCCAAAGACGCGGTATTCGCTGAAGCCGCGTTCGGCATAGACGGATTAAGCGGCGCCATGGCGATTCTTTACTCTTTGCTCATCAAACCGGGGCTTATGACATGGCCCCAGTGGCGCCGGATGTGTGTGGATACACCGGCCAAACTGCTCGGCATTGAGAGTGGGGAGAGCGGATGGTTTCTGTTTGATCCCGACGCTCCGGTTGAGCCGGAAGCCGACTCACCCTATAAAAACTGCGCGCTTTACGGTCAGGTTGTCCCTTTGCGCGAGAGAGACGAAGGATAAGCGGATGATTTTGATGATCGACAATTACGACAGCTTTACCTACAATATTGTCCAGTACTGCCTGGAACTTGGCGCCGACTTGAAAGTGGTGCGCAACGATGAGGTCGGGGTAGAACAGATCGCCAGGATGGCGCCGGAAAAGATCATTATCTCCCCCGGCCCCGCCACACCCAATGAAGCGGGTGTCAGCCTGGCGACGGTGGAGCGTTTCGGTGGGGAGATTCCCATTCTGGGCATATGCCTGGGGCACCAGACCATCGCCCAGGTTTACGGCGGTAAAGTGGTGCGGGCCAAAAACCTGATGCACGGCAAGACCTCCGTCATGCGGGTTTGTGCCGACTCCCCCGTGTTCAGCGAGATTCCCAAAAATTTTGTCGCTACCCGGTACCATTCGCTGGTGGTGGATCAAAAGAGTCTTCCCTCTGCCGTTATACCCACGGCCTACAGCGAGGATGACGGGGAGATTATGGCCCTGCAAATCAAAGATCAGCCGGTTTACGGCGTGCAGTTTCACCCCGAGTCGATCATGAGTGAACACGGCCATAAACTGCTGGATAATTTTCTGAAACTCTGAAATATGCGATTTGACCGCCCCAAACTCTGGACTTTTCTCTTTTTGGGGATCCACTTCACCGTCTTGGTATGGGTGGCCTGGACCCTGCCCATCGGTCCCCATGAGGCGCAGACCTATTTTAACGGGCACGACATTGTCGCCACGTTGATGCATATGGGGCGAACCCTTTTCCCCCATGCCGACTTTATCAATATCCGTTTTCCCTTTTTGATAATCCATCTGATCAACGTGGCGCTCTTTTATCGACTGCTCCATCTGCTTTTAAAAGATGAGAGCGCCCGGATGCTTTCGCTGATTATTTTCGTCTTACTGCCCGGTATCGTCTCCAGCGCCGTTTTGGCCACCTCCACCGGTATTATTCTCGCGCTCTATCAACTCTTTCTTCTCTTTTGTCTTAAAGAGCGCAAAATATTGGCCTATGCGGTCTTGCCCATTTTTCTTTTTCTGGATAAAAGCAGTGTGATACTCTATTTCGCGCTTTTGACCTATGCCCTGTGGCACAGGCGGGTCGCCCTTTTGATGATCAGCGGAACGCTTTTCGGGCTGGCGGTCATGACCTACGGCATTCAGGTGCACGGCAAGCCGGTCAACTACTTTGTCGATACGGTCGCGCTTTACGCGGCCATCTTCTCGCCGCTGGTTTTTCTCTACTTTTTCTATGCCATGTACCGGATTTTGCTCAAAGGCAGGAAGTCCCTTATCTGGCATATCAGCTTCACGGTGCTTCTGCTTTCGTTACTGCTTTCACTCCGTCAAAAGGTTCCCATCGCCGATTTCGCGCCCTACGTGATTGTGGCATTGCCGTTGATGACGGCACTCTTTTTCAAATCCTACCGTGTGCGGCTTCCCATATTTCGCCGTCGCTATTTTCTTTCGGCGGTCGTGGTGGTGGGTGTTTTGGTGCTCAATACCCTGATGCTCCTTTTCCACCGGCCCCTTTTTCTCTATCTGGACAAACCCAAAAAACATTTTGCCTCCAAATTCTATTTTCCCTACTGGTGTGCCAACGCGCTGAAAGAGGCCGGCATCCAAGAGGCGGGAAGTCCCAAAAAGACGTTGGCCAGGCAGCTTCTTTATTACGGTATCAAACCCTCTCAAAAGATCATGGTCTCCTATCATCCGCTGGGGCACAAAGATACCGCCGTCACCATTCGCTACAAAAACCGCCCTTTGGGAAAATGTTATGTTTCAAAAATAAACAGATGATCCGTTTTGCGTTCAAATAGGCCATCTCAAAGCAACGGCTATAAAAAGAAGTGGTAGACTCATCTCATAAAAATCATAAGGAGTTGTGATGGCTCAAAAAGCGATACGCGAGTATGACGGCAAAGCCCTGTTCGCCAAACACTGGCACGAGTATTTTGACGGATTCAAATACGATTTCAAGTCGGTACTCGTAACCAGCGGCGATGAACTGCGAGAGAAGGCGAAACTTCCCGAGTACGCCTGGCTCAATGAAGAGCCCCTTGTCGCCAAACCCGATATGCTTTTCGGTAAACGGGGTAAAAACGGACTGGTGCTTTTCAAAGTGGAAAAACCCGGTGACGTCAAGCTTGAAGACGCGGCCAAATGGATCGAAGAGAAGCAGAGCCACGAGGTGACACTGCTTTCCGGTCAAAAAGGGATGCTGACCCACTTTATCGTCGAGCCGTTCACGCCCCATACACAGGATCAGGAGTATTACATTTCCGCCACCGTTGTCGACAACGATGACGTGCTCTATATGTCTGCCGAAGGCGGTATGGAAGTTGAAGAGGGGTGGGAAGAGAAAGTCAACGAAGTACGCATTCCCATCAATATGAGCGACGAAGAGATGGAAAAGGCGGTTCGCGCCAATGTTCCCGAAGGGATTCCCGACGAAGCAAAAGGCCGCTTTGCCGCGTTTGCCATCCAATTCTTCAAATTCTATCGCGATCTCAACTTTGCCTATCTTGAGATCAACCCGATCGTCATGATCGAAAACAATGCCCATATTCTCGACCTGGTGGCCCGTCTGGACGACACCGCCGGCTTCATGATGCGAGAAAAATGGGGCGATATCGAGTTCCCCACGCCGTTTGGGATGGAAGATCAATCCCCCGAAGAGAAAGCGATCGCCGAAGCCGATGCCAAATCGGGCGCGTCGCTGAAACTGACCATCCTCAACCCCGAAGGGCGCATCTGGACCATGGTGGCCGGCGGCGGCGCCTCCGTTGTCTACGCCGACACTATCGCCGATCTGGCCGGCGTCAAAGACCTGGCCAACTACGGCGAATATTCCGGCGGTCCGACCACCGGTGAGACCCAGTTTTACGCCGAGACCATTTTCGACCTGATGACCCGCTACAAAGATCCCCGGGGTAAAATCCTCATTATCGGCGGCGCCATCGCCAACTTTACCGATGTGGCCAAAACCTTTACCGGTATCATCAACGCCCTCGAGAAGTGGGCCGACAAGCTCAAAGAGCACAACACCAAAATCTATGTACGCCGCGGCGGTCCGAACTATGAGAAAGGTCTCAAAGACATCAAAGAGGCGGCTGAACGCCTGGGTCTGTATATGGAAGTCTACGGTCCCGAAACCCACGTGACCGATATTGTCCGCATGGCACTTGAGAAGTAAGGGAGTAAGAAGATGAGCAACAGACTGTTTACCAAAGATACGCAAGCGATTTTCTGGAATAACAACAAAAGCGCGATTCAGCGGATGCTGGATTATGACTACGTCATCGGACGGGAAAAACCTTCGGTAGCCGCGATCGTGGCACCGACCAGCTCCAATAAATTCGAGAAGTTCTTCTACGGTCCCGATGAGATCATGGTACCGCTCTATCGCAGTACCAAAGAGGCGGTAGCCAACCACGGCAATGCCGATGTTCTGCTCAACTTCGCCTCTTTCCGTACCGCGTATGATGTGACAATGGAGGCGCTGGATCTGGGTGATCAGTTCCGCGTTATCATGGTAACCGCCGAGGGTATTCCCGAAAGACTGGCGCGCAAAATGAACCAGCGTGCCCGCGACAACGGCACACTGATCATCGGTCCCGCCACTGTCGGCGCCATTACGCCGGGTGCTTTCAAAATCGCCAATATCGGCGGTACCATCGAAAACATCATCAACTCCAAACTTCACCGTGCGGGAAGCGCCGGTCTGGTCACCCGCTCCGGCGGTCTTTTCAACGAGCTGTGCAACATTATTGCACTGAATGCCGACGGGATTGCCGAAGGTGTGGCTATCGGCGGCGACCGGTTTGTCGGATCGGTCTTTATCGACAACCTGCTTAGAATGGAACAAAACCCCGACGTCAAATATATGATTTTGCTGGGTGAAGTGGGCGGTACCGAAGAGTACAAAGTGATCGAAGCCGTCAAATCGGGCAAGATCAAAAAACCGATTATCGCCTGGTGTATCGGTACCATCGCCAAGCACTTCAGCAGCGGCGTGCAGTTTGGTCACGCGGGTGCCTCCGCCAACGCCGAGCGTGAAACCGCCGAAGCCAAAAACGCCGCCATGCGCGAAGTGGGTATTCATGTCCCCGCCAGCTTCAACGAACTGCCCCAAAAGATCAACGAAGTCTATAACGACCTGCGCAAAAAGGGTGTTATCAGCGAGATCGAAGAGCCCGAAATCCGCACCATTCCCAAAGTGCGCAAGCCCAAAAACTTCATCTGTACCATCAGTGATGACCGCGGTGAAGAGGCCACTTACGCCGGATTCCCCATCAGCTCTGTCGCCACACCCGACACCGGCAAGAGTATCGGCGATGTCGTTAGCCTCCTTTGGTTTAAAAAAGTCTATCCCAAATGGGCGACCGACTTTATCGAAACTGTCATCAAAACCGTTGCCGATCACGGTCCCGCCGTTTCAGGTGCACACAACGCCAAAGTGACCGCCCGTGCCGGTAAATCGGTCGTCGAGTCACTGGTAACCGGTTTGCTCACCATCGGACCCCGCTTCGGCGGCGCGATCGACGGTGCGGCCAAATACTTCAAGTATGCCAACGACAACGATATGACTCCCGCCGAATTCCTGGCCTATATGAAGAAGCAGGGTATTCCCATTCCGGGTATCGGTCACCGTATTAAATCTTTGCGTAACCCCGACAAGCGTGTCGAAGGCCTGAAAAAATTTGCATCCGAGCATTTCCCGAGTACACCGCTTCTTGATTACGCGTTGGAAGTTGAACAACTGACAACCAGCAAAAAAGACAACCTGATCCTCAACGTCGACGGTACCATCGGTATTCTGATGGTCGATATGTGGCGAGCCCTGGGATACAGTGAGAAAGAGATTGACGAGTTTATCGAAAGCGGTACGCTCAACTCCTTCTTTATTCTTGGTCGTACCATCGGCTTTATCGGCCATATTCTCGATGAAAAACGGTTGGCCATGCCGATGTATCGCCATCCGTTCGATGACATTCTCTACGACGTTCAAAAGGCCGAAGAGATCAAGTAACCTCCGTTATTACTCCTTGTGGTATAATTGGCAAAATGCCAGTTTGCCGCAAGGATAGACCCTCTATGAAAACCGCATTTACCATTCTTGAACTTGTCTTTGTCGTAGTTGTGATCGGAATATTGGCCATTGTCGCACTGCCGCGGATGGACAGTACAGCCGTACAGGAAGCGGCCGATCAGATTCTCAGTCATATCCGTCACACCCAACATCTTGCCATGATCGATAATATGTATGACAATCAGGACCAGGACTGGTATAAAAAAAGATGGCGCATAGATTTCAGAGATTGTTCCGGCTCTACTTCCGACAAGTATTATGTTGTCTATCGTGATCTGAATGTTGGAGGTGCAAGCTCCGCACCTGGAAAAAACGAGTCGGCGAAAAATCCACATGACGGAAAATATCTGTATGATGACGGAACATGCACACCGGATGATGATGAGTCTTCAGATGTTTTAATAGGAAGAAAGTTCAAAATCGACTCTTTTAGTCACACCGGCGGATGTGACAATCAATACATTGCATTCGATGCCCTGGGACGGCCGTTTTCAAGTACATACGGTTCCAATTCGACTGATGGGATCATGCAATCGGACTGTAATCTGACATTCTCGGGTCGCTACGGTTCCTTCACCATTACGATTACCAAAGAGACGGGTTACGCCTATATTGCGGCCTTGAATGATTGATTTTTTTAAAATCTGCAAAAAAAAACTCAAAAATTCCTGCACAGCACTTGACAAGCCGTTGGGTACCTGCTATAATTCCCGTCCACAAACGACGAGACCTCGGGTTGAG
>JAADEJ010000004.1 GCA_013153475.1 Campylobacterota bacterium | reverse complement strand
TTTGATTTTGACGAAAGCGCCGACCCATTGGCTGTAGAGCATCAGGGGAATGGTGCGCCAGGTGACGGGATGGCCGCCCAGGGTAATGATGCCGGACTGAAAGAGTCGGACGAAGGTGAGCCAGCCGATATAAAAGACAAGATAGTGAATGGATTGAAAAACGGCCAGGGTAAGGGCTCCGGCAAGCCCGACCAGCGAGGTCCACATGGAGATACGCTGGTCGAGTATGGCCCACCAGATGTAAAAACTGCCGATTCGCCGGGGGCCCAGCGCGAGGGCACGCATACTGTTACGAAGCGTGTTGCCGTACCATCGGTAGGAGAGTGAGCGGCTTATCTCCCAAAAATCGGCGTCCCGGCTTTCCAGAGAGTAACAGAGCGCGTCGGGCGCATACAGCATTCGGCTGCCCTGGGCCAGTAGATGGAACCAGGTACTTTTGTCGTCCCCCATCAAAAATCTGAATTTTCCGTGGAAAGGGGTTGTGATGATGTCATTTTCCAGACGACGAATAAAGGCTTCATCTACGATATTGGCGGTACGGTAGAGGGAGAGACGACCGGTCAGGGTCAGGACCTTTCCCGAAAGGGCATGGGATTGAAAGAGGATATGGCGTTGGCCGAATTTGAGCCTGAACCAGTCACGATACCAGCCTGAGCGGCTATTGATATAGGCGATTTCATTGGTGGTCATTGCCGCGAGTTCCGGGTCGATAGCGAAATGGGGAAGGGTTTTACGCAGGAATCCTTTTTCCAGATAGCTGTCGCCGTCCATCATCAGCGTTACGCTGTTTTTATCGGGAAGCTCTTTGTAAAAACGGCGCGCGATGGCCCGCAGTCCGTGTCCCATGGCGATACGTTTTCCCTCCTGTTGCCTTTGAAAAACCAGTTCGGTTTTTTGAAAGGCCGTATGGGCCCGGCAGGTTTCGTAAATGAGGGCTTCTTCTGCGGGATCCCCGGAGGTGGCAACGATAAGGGTGGCCCGACTCGGAACGGTGGCCAGTTCGTTCATGATGGAACGAAACGCTTCCATACTGACCCAGGGCTCCTCTTTGTAGGATGGAATGAGGAAGAAGATGTGTTCGGGATAGCGTCGATTTTCAGGGAGCAGTTCGATGCGTTTGCGAAGGTGGGGATAATAATAGGCGGCGTAGATGAAGGCACGTAGATAGTTGAGCAGCATCCATCCGTATCGCCAGACGACAAAAAGGCCGATGGTGATCAAAACACCGTGTTTGACCTCTTTGACATAGGGCCACTCCCAAACGAGAATCAAAGAGGCGATGGTGCCGTAGAGCAGTGCCGGAAAAAGCAGCGACTGGAGGGCATAGGTACGACCGTACCGTCTGGTCATCTTCCTAGAACTCCAGAAGAGGCGTCAACGGGCGGTGGATCCAGACTTTGACCCGTTCGTTCAACGGCAGTCTGACCGGGGCGTCGGGAACGATTTTGATGGGGACCAGGTTATAGACAATTTCACTGTTTTCGGATGAGCCGGGGTCGACGGCGAGCTCGCCGATGGAGACGATGTGCCCCGAAAACTTTTTTCTGCGGGACGGGGAGAAAAATTCCGCCTCGATACCCGGGTGAAGTTCGGCCACGATCTGGCTGGGAATCTGGCAAAGTACGAACGGTTCATTCTCCGTTTCGATAGCCAGAACGGGACGTGAAGGGCCCACCCGCTCTCCCCGTTTGGCTTTGACGGTAAAGATTTTTCCGTCGGTCGGGCTGTAGATTCTCGTCTTTTCCAACTCCTGTTTCGCTTCGGCGATGCGAAGTTTGAGGTTGGTGATGGTACCGAGCATGCGGGTGGGATTGGACGGTTTTTGGATGGGGCCGGAAGGCGTGATGGTCCGGTCGGGGAGGCGACTTTTCGCTTTCAGGAGTTCGATTTTCGTCTTTTCGCAACCGTTTTTGACCGCCAGGTAGCTTTTACGGTCGATGAGGTGATTTTTGAAAAGTCGCTCCGCGTCGCTAAGGGCTTTCTGCTGCCGCCGATATTTCGCCTCCAGCTCTTCGATCAGTTTCAGAAGCGTCGGGGAGACGGCGGGGCGAGCGGGAGCGGCCGAAACGGCAGGCGGCACGGACGCTTTTTCCTGCAATGCCTCTTCGATCTCTTTCAACCGGGCTTGCAGGGCGGCGATTTTTTCACGGATCGGCCTGTCGTCCAGGAGAAAGAGCAGGGTGCCGCGGGTGACATCCTGCCCCTCTTTGACGAGGATCTCCCGTACGGTGCCGGCCATGGCGGGTTTGATACGCAATGCGTTGCCGGTAACCGTTCCGACGGTTTCATGCAGGTAGCGTGTGTTGTAGAAAACGGTTACGCCGATGCCGAGAAAGAGTACCAATGCGCCGGCAAGAAAAAGAAGGGAGCGGCGTTGAAACGTTTTTTTGAGGCTTTCATGCTCCTCGTCCGCCAAGACGACCGGCTCTTTTAGAGGGGTGTCGATGACCGGTTCGTTGCAGATATCCAGCAGGGTGTCGGTCTGATCCAGCCGTCCCTCTATCGCCTGTTCGAGAAACTCTTTGAGGACTTTGCGGTTTCTCTCACTGATTTTGGCGAAGGCGAAACCTTTGACCTTCTCCTCTCCGCCCCGGTCGCTTTTATAGGCAAGGGTGACCGGGATTTCGATTTTCGCTTCGGCGAGCGGAAGGACAAGCGAGGCGTCGATCTCCTCGTCGGGAGAGAACGAGCGATCCAACCCTTTGATACCGACTCCCGTCATCGACCAGTCGGACGTGGTGTAACTTTTCCGGTCGATCACGACCGTCAGAGGAACCTGAACGCGATGGGCTTTGCGTTTGAAATTTTTTTCGTGTGTCAGGGGCATGCTTTTCCGAAGTGTTCTATTTTTGATTTTAATGAAAGAATATTATAGCAGAATATTCGCTTCGACGGCGTGTGGTCGGGGCGATTTTGGCCGTTTGTGGGTATGATTTTTTATGAAGGGGCGTAAAATTTAAGCGATTTTCGAGTATAATCAATCAAAATAGGTGACGCCGATGTGACAATGTCGGAAAGTGAGATGTCATCGTCATGTAAGCGAGTAGCGAAAAAGAGAGGAGATGTGCCGCGATGTGGAGAGGACGGGTTCTGCCGGCGCTGTTGATATCGTTGATGCTGGGCGGCTGTACAGCGGCGAAAATCGCGGCGACGGAAAAGGGTTTTCCTAAAGCCTCCGTCAAATCGCCGTCGGCGGGGAAAAAGGGTGTGATAACCCTTTTCGCGCTGGAGAATTTCAGCGATACGCCGGGTGCCGGCGTGCGGGCCGCCAACCTTCTGTACGGTATTTTGACGGCGGAAGGATACCGTATCGTTCCCCGTTTGAAAATGCCTCCCCTCTCTTTGAAAAAAGCCGAGGAAATCGCGAAAGCGGACGGTGCGGGCTATTTTATGACCGGTGGAATCAGCGAGTGGCGTTATAAGAACGGTATAGATGCCGAACCCGCCGTCAGCGTTCGGTTGACGCTTTATGATGCGCGAAGCGGCCGGGTTGTCTGGAGTGCCACCGGGTCGGACAGTGACTGGGGAAACGCCACGATTGCTGTGACGGCGCAGAATCTGATGAAGGAGATGCTGGAACCATGAGACACAAGACAGGGAACAAAGGTGCCGTCGCCGTGACGATGGCGGGTGTATTGATGTTTTTCGTGAGCGGTTGCGCGACCAAAGAGTATGCGAGCAACCAGGCATTCGGAAAGGTCAAAGAGACGCAAAAGGTCTCGAAAGTGACCCTTCTCGCTTTGCGAAACTATACCGATGTGCCCGATGCGGGACGCAGAGCCGCCAATCTGGTGGCGGGAATTTTGCGTGCCGATGGTGTCGAGGTGGATGAAGCCTTCGACCATACCGATCAAAAAGGTGCCTGCAAAAAAGCGGCCAACCGTTTCGTGATGGGCGGCGGTGTCAGTGAATGGCGTTACAAAACGGGCATTGACGGCGAACCGGCGGTAAGCCTGCAGCTTTCACTCTACGATTGTCAAAAGAGTCGCGTGGTGTGGAGCGCGACGGCTTCCGGCAACGACTATTGGCGGGCATCTCTCGGGACGACGGCCCAGGGTGTGATTGAAGAGATGTTAGAAGACTGAGCGAAAGGCGAATCGTTGTTTCGATATCGGGGATTGACCTTTCTGGCGCTGTATGAGTCGCTCTTTTTCGCGGCCGTGTTTATCGGTTTGGCGTTTTGGCTGCATGGAGACGATCCGTTTTTTATCCATTCCGGTCTGCCGGTTCGGTTGATTCCCCTGGCCATCGTAACACTCTATTTCGGTTATGCGGGCGGTGTCCCCTATCTCGCGGCCATGGGTGTGGGGATGTGGTACGGTTATCCGGCGTTTCCGACAAACGTTTTTCTGGTCGATACGGTTTTGATGCTGCTGTTCGCGGAGTTTCACAGCTATTGGGAGAGACGGCTCGGGCAACTCGAACGCAAGGAAGCGTATCTGCATAACAAATTTACCGAATTGACGACCGCTTTTTATATGTTGAAAATCTCCCATGATCAGCTGGAGAAAAACTACGTCATCAAACCGATGAGCCTGAGAAACGCGATCGGAGAGATCCGCAGCAAACTGGGTGATGAATCGGAAGAGTCGTTTCAGTTGCTGCTGACGCTGTTTGAGAAAAACTTTTCGGTTCAGGCGGCATTGATCGTCTGGGAGGATGAAAAAGGAACGTTAAGAACACGCGCGGCGACTCAGGATCTACTGTTTTATCGGGATGACACGATGGTGGAAGAGGCGTTGGAAAGAAAAGAGCCGGTCTATATTTCCGGCGATGTCGATGCCAAAAGCCACTATATCGCCGTCATTCCCGCCGTGCTCGACGACAAGGTGAAAGGGTTGATGTGTATCGGCAAAATGCCCTTTCTCTCTTTCAACAAAGATACCCTGGTTTCGTTGGCGATTCTGCTTGACTATTTCAGTTTCGAATTGATGCGGAGCCGCTGGCTGCGACTCTTCGCGAACCGTGTCGATCTGGTTTCCACCCCAATGTCGTTCGAGTTTCAGCGATTGGAACGTATCGAGAAAGAGCACGGTCTTGAATCCTCGATCATCGCTTTCAACTGTCGGGATGCCCTGAGCCATACCCTGTTGAGTCAACAGATAGAGAAAGGATTACGCGCGCTCGATAGGATGGATGTGGTGGAGACGAAAGCGCGCGGAAAAGTGATTCTGGTGCTGCTGCCCTTTTCGGGAAGGGCGGTGGTGGAAGGCTACCTCTCCCGCCTGGCTTCCCTGCTCGAGGAGGAGAAACGGGAGCTCTGCCCCCATGTCGTCTTTACCATGCGTTGGCTTCCCCAGTTGCGTGAATACCTGGAAGGCAAAGGACTTCAATGACCGATACCTGGTTCTGGGTCGCGTTGACGCTTCTGCTTTCCGGTTTCTTTTCCGCCCTGGTAGCGTGGCTGACCATCGGCCGGGTCTATCGAAGGCAGGGCCGAAGCGTTGCGGCTTTCTTTTTTCTGATGGGGGTTTCTCTGCCGCTTTTTGGTGTGCCGGTCAGCGCGGTGATTGCCTATATGCTGCGCAAAAGCAAAATGGAAGTGATACGCGGAGGGACGAGCAATATCGACCTGGACGAGTTGGTGATGAGTTTTCCCGTGGCCCGTCGCTCGTTCGGGGAGGGAGCGATGAGTGTGTTGATGAAGCAGAAATTCATGCCCTCAAACGTCAAGATTCACGCGCTCTCCGCGTTGGAATCCCAGATCAACAAGACCCATCTCTCCATTATCAAGCAGGCCCTCAGCGACAAAGAGGATGAGGTGCGTCTCTTCTCCTTCTCCATTATCGACAGAATGGAAAAGCGTATCAACGGCGAAATACACAGGTATCAGAAGATTTTCGAGAAGAGCGATAACCTGCAGGTGCGTCTGAAAGCGGCGAGAGAACTGGCCCGTCTCTATTGGGACCTGGTCTATTTTGAGCTGGCGGACGATACGTTACAGAAGTTTTTGATCGACGAGGCGATGCGTTTTATCGATTTCGTGTTGAAACACGAATATGAAAATATCCCGATCCATATGCTTCTGGGGCGGGTCTATCTATTCAAAGGGATGGATGAGGCGGCGCAGCGGGAGTTCGCGTTCGTTCTCGAGACCGATCCGACCCAGTACGGCGTTGTGGCGCCCTATATGGCTGAGATCTTTTTCCGCCAGGGAAATTACCGAACGGTCAGATCGCTTCTTGTCCACGACGACGACGAGCTTTACTACAATATCCAGCTTCACCCGGTGGTGGCGTTGTGGAAAGCGGAGTAGGGCATGGCCAAAAGAGAGAAGTATCTAAGAAGAGCCGACCAGGTGGATGTGATGATTCTGGCGGAGGGAACCTATCCTTTCGTCAAAGGCGGGGTTTCGTCGTGGATTCACCAGTTGGTTACGGGGTTGCCCCATAAACGGTTTGGGATCTGTTTTATCGGTTCGCGGCCGGAAGATTACGGGGAAGTCAGGTATGAATTGCCCGAAAACCTGGTGCACGTGGAGGTGCATTATCTTTTCGAGGAGCAGAAAGATCCGCCGCCGAGAAAGCTGCGTGTCGGCGAGGAGGCCATGAAATCTTTGGAGAAACTCCATCAGGCGTTTCGTGATCAGCAGGATGAATTGCCCGAAACCATGCGCTCCATCGATTTTTTCAAAAAAGCCCTGACGTTCGATCATTTTCTTCATTCCAAAGAGGTGTGGGAGTTCGTACGTCAACGCTATTACGAGCGGGCCGGGGAGATGCCTTTTATCGAGTACTTCTGGAGTATCCGCAATATGCACCGTCCGATTTGGGTCATAACCGATATTGTGGCGGCTTTTCCCGAAGTGGGGTTGTTTCACGCGCCTTCAACCGGTTACGGCGGAATGATAGGCACACTCGGCAGCTACCACAGCGGTGCGCCCTTTTTGCTGACGGAACACGGGATTTATACAAGGGAACGCAAAATCGACCTGTTGACGGCGGAGTGGATCAGTTACCACAAGCTGTCGCTGCTTTCTCAGGCCGAGGAGATGAATTACATCAAAGAGTTGTGGATACGCTTTTTCGAACGGATCGCCAGAATGGCCTATCGCCGGGCGAACGAAATCTTCTCTCTCTATCGCGGGGCACGGAACGTTCAGATCGCTTTCGGGGCGCCGGAGGAGAAAACCCGGGTCATTCCCAACGGTGTGGATGTGGAAGGACTCGGCAAACTGGTGGATAAAAGAGAAAAAACCGTACCGAAAGTCATTACCCTGATCGGTCGTGTGGTTTCGATCAAGGATATCAAGACGTTTATCCGTGCCATGAGAATCGCGGCGGATGCGGTTCCCGGTATAGAGGGGTGGATCGTGGGCCCGGATGATGAAGATCCCGAATATGCCGCCGAATGTCGCCAAATGGTCGAAGCGTTGCGTCTGGAAGATTGCGTGAAGTTTCTTGGATTTCAGAAAATTCACGACATTCTGCCCAAAACGGGTTTGTTGACACTGACTTCGATCAGTGAGGGGATGCCGCTGGTCATTCTGGAAGGATTCGCGGCGGGGGTTCCCTGTGTGGCCACCGACGTGGGGAGCTGCCGGGATCTGATTTACGGCGGTATCGACGAAGAAGATGAAGCGTTGGGCGCTGCCGGCGCCGTCACGGGCATCGCCAGTCCTTCTGACCTGGCGACGGAGTATATTCGGTTTTTGCGTGATGACAAGCTTTGGGAAGAGGCCCAGGAGACGGGACTCAAAAGGGTTCGGCGCTACTATCGGCAGGATCAGTTCCTGAAAGATTACGATGCGGTCTACGACCGTTACCTGGAGGGTGGCGATGGCCGGGATAGGGTTTGAGCTTAGAAAAGTTTTAAAAAAAGGCAGCCTGCTCTCTTTGGGGAAGATGTATGCCTATTCGGGGCTTTTGGGATCGGGCCCGTGGGTGATCTCCATTTTGGCCATCGTGGCGGTCGGGTTTATCAATATCTCCACCTTCTCCACCGCGTCCTATACGGTGCAGTTTCAGGTTGTCATCACCTATGCCATCGCCCTGGCCTCCAGCCTGATCATCACGGGATTCGTCCAACTGCCCTATACGCGTTATATCGCGGACCGAATCTATGAAGGAAAACGGGAAGACGTACTGCCCAGCTACTTCGGGTTGCTGTTCGTGACCTGGCTGACCGGGCTGCCGATGATCTGGTTGGCGGTGCGCTGGGTCTTTCCCGATATGGATCCGCTCTTCTACGTCGAGACGGCCACCGTTTTCATGGTGTTGTGCGCGGTTTGGCTCTCCAATGTCATCGCCACGAGTCTGAAGTTTTTCAAAGGCGTGGTGGCCGCCTATTTTGTCAGCTACGGGTTGATAACCGTCGCCTCATGGTTTTTTCCGGGCGATCTTTATACCCTTCTGTTTATCTTTATTGCCGGCAACGTTTTGCTGATGACGCTGTTGATGGCCTTTATCGTCCGGGAGTATGGCGCCAGGCGTTTTATGCATTTTGACTTTTTTGATCGGAAAAAATTCTATTGGCGCCTGGGGATAGCCGGCTTTTTTTACAACCTCGGCGCCTGGAGCGACAAATTCGTTTTCTGGATGCATCCTCTCACCGGCAATCAGGTGATCGGGAAAATTCACGCGTCCGTTGTGTATGACCTTCCCATTTTTATTGCCTATCTCTCCATAATTCCCGGTATGGCGATCTTTTTTTATCGGCTGGAGGCGGATTTTGCCGAGAAGTATGAGCGCTATTTCGATGCCGTTGTCAAAGACGGAACGCTCGGGCTGATCGAGCATTATCGCAACGAAATGGTGACCACCATTCGTCACGCGATCCGGGAGATCGTGGTCTATCAGGGCATCGTGGACATTCTGATCTTTCTGGCGGCTCCCGTGATTTTCGAGCATCTGAAGATCCCCATGCTCTACCTGAACCTCTTTTACGTCCTGACGGTGGGGGCGCTTTTGCAACTGGGCTTTATGTCGGTGTTGGCGATACTTTTTTACCTCGATCGCCGTGCGGAGGCGATGTGGCTGACGATCGCCTTTTTCGTTCTCAATACGGTGTTGACGTTGGCGACGATCTATATGGGGCCCACCTGGTTCGGGTACGGTTATGCCGTGTCGTTGTTGATCGTTTTTGCCGTCAGTCTCAAAGTGCTTGACCATGTGATGGAGAATCTCGATTATGAAACGTTTATGCTGCGTTAAGTGGTTTTTACCGGTTTTGCTGTTGACGGCCCTGTACGCGGCGGAAGGGATGAAAAGCGCCATCGTCTATTACGGCGGCGACGTCTCCTGGCCCATGGTCGGAGCCCACGATTTCATTATTCTGGAACCGTCGCGCGTCGAGACGGCGACCCACGGTTTCAAGAGTTACCGGAAGAAAGTATACGCCTATGTCAGCGTGGGTGAGGCGAGAAAACGGCGGGCCTGGTACAAAGATATCAACGCCTCCTGGATTCTTGGGGAAAACAGGGCGTGGGGAAGCAGGGTGATGGATCTTTCCAACCCCGATTATCGGAAATTTCTGGTAAACAGGGTTTTTGCGCCCCTTTATGAAAAAGGGTACCGAAACTTTTTTCTCGATACCCTTGACAGTTACAAACTGATCGCCAAGCCGGCGGCGTACGGCCGATTTGAAGAGGGATTGGTCGCTTTGATCGGGGCGGTCAAGCGGCGGTTTCCCGATGCGGGGTTGATCTTGAACCGCGGGTTCGAGATTATTGACCGTGTGGCCGACAAAGTGGACGCCGTTTTGTTTGAATCCTACTTCAGGGGTCTGGGCGGCGAAGGGCTGGCGTACGTCAAGAAGAGTGACGCCGACCGGGCGTGGCTTGACGGAGAGATCGCGAAAGTCCGTCGGCACGGCATACCGGTTATCGCTGTCGATTATATGCAAAACCCTTTTTCCAAGGAAGCGGAGCGCGTCAGAATGGCGCTGATACGCAAAGGGTTGATTCCCTATATCACGGACAGGGATCTCAACCGTTACGGCAATACCTTTTACAGGGTGCAAAAAAGAGAGGTGTTGCTGCTTTACAACGGTGAAGGGTTCGAGCATGTCGACGGCGAAAATACAGGCGCGCATCTGATTTCGTCACTGCCCCTGGAGTATATGGGGTATATCCCCGTCTTAAGAGATATTCGGCGGGGGCTGCCTACCGGCCATCCTGAAGATCGGTATGCCGGTGTCGTGATTCACGTCAATCAGGAGAGCGAAAACGGGACGAAAATTGCCGACTGGATCACCAAACAGGCTTCACGGGGCCTGCGTACCGCGATCGTTTTTCTATGGCCGTCGCTTGAGGACGGGTTTTTTGAAAAACTGGGAGTTCGCACATGGCATAACCCACAGGGCAGAATCGCTTCCCAACGGGGACATCCGCGTATCGAGGTAAATAGATACCACGACTTTGAAATGAAGCCGGTCGTGCTTTATCACGATACTTACCTCGACCCGGTAGACGGAGAGCCGACTTTTCGCTACAAAGACGCGGAAGGACGCACCAATACACTGGCCGCTGTTATGCCGTGGGGCGGTTATTGCGTGGATGAGAGTTTCGTGATTGAGTTGGGAACCGACAGCATCTGGATAGCCGATCCGTTTCGTCTGTTCAAAGAGACGTTGCGGCTCAAAGATCTGCCCGTACCCGACCCCACCACCGAAAACGGGCGGCGGCTCCTCTTTACGCATATCGACGGTGACGGCATTATGAACCGCTCCGAATATAACCGGGCCTATTCGGGAGAGATCATTTACGAAAAGGTGCTGAAACATTACAAAATTCCCCACTCCGTTTCCGTCATAGGGGCGGAGATTATGCCCAACGGTCTCTATCCGGAAGAGTCGCCGAAACTGATCGCTTTGGCCAAGAAGATTTTCGCCCTCCCCAATGTGGAACCTGCCACCCATATGTTCAGCCACCCCTTTGTCTGGAACAAGATCAAACCGGACGGCTCGCTCGATCCCCAATACCGCTTGGACGTACCGGGATACCGCTTCTCCCTGGACAACGATATCAAAGGGTCGCTGGATTTTATTACCCGCCATCTTTTGCCCAAGGGGAAAGCGCCGGCCCGTCTGATTTTCTGGTCGGGGGATTGTATGCCGACCGAAAGGGTTTTACGCTATGTCTACCGAAACGACTATCTGAATCTCAACGGCGGAGATACCTACATTACCAAAGACCATCCCTGGATGAGCTATATCGCGCCGTTCGGTATCAAGAAAGGGGCGTTTTGGCAAATCTATACGGGAGAACAGAACGAGAACGTCTACACCCACGAGTTTCACGGTCCGTTCTGGGGGTTCAAAAAAGTGGTGCAGACGTTCGAGATGACGGACGAACCGAGACGCTTTAAACCGATCGACATCTATTACCACTTTTACTCGGGCTCGAAAGTGGCAACGCTAAGCGCGTTGACATATGTGTTCGATTGGGCGTTGGCCAAGCCCGTGCTGCCTCTATACGCGTCTGACTACGTAAAAAAAGTGATGGCGTTTTATGACGCCTCCATCGCCAAAACGGAGAAAGGGGAGTGGATAATTTCCGGTATGGGTGAAATCAGGACGATTCGTCTGGAGGGGACAAACAAGAGAGTGCTTCACGGTTCGGATTGCGTGGGCCACAAAGCGGAGAAAGGGCGAACCTATTGGCACTTTGACGGGAATGAAACGGTTCGGTTCCAAGAGGCTCGAACACCCGAGCAATGGGAGCTTCGGGACGCCAACGGCCGGGTGGTCGAGTGGCAAAGGGGACGAAACGGCGGGAAGATACGCCTGAAAGGGTATGTGCCGTTGATTGCGCGTTTTGCGTTGGCGCGAGACTGCCGTATCGAAGCGACGCCGCGTCCCTGGCGACAAAGCAGAGAGAACGGGGTGGTCGAATTCCGGTACAAAAATGAGAAAGAGGCGAGTTTCCATGTATCCTGTCGATAAGGCCCCGCGGGTAGCGACTTTCAAAGAGATTGTCGTGCTGGTTCTCTTTTTCGGGGCGGTGCTCGGTTTGCTGCATTCAAAAGATATTTTTCAAAAACTGCTTTTAAGCGAAAAGAGCAATTACGATCTGACGGAAGCCTATCTGCGAAATCTGGTACGTCTCAATCCGGATAACGTGTCCATGCTCTATGAGTTCGCGAAGGTGTTGATTCATCAGGGAAAGTATGACCTGGCCGAGACGATGTTGTCCGCCTTGGAGAACTCGAAAGACGAGAAGATCAGACAAAAAGCGCTGAATCTCCGCTATGCGTTGCTGAAACGCCAGTTGGCGATAAGCGCCAAAAAGAGGGAAAAAGAGGCGATCGTCAAACGGATGCGCAAGGTATTGACCCGGATCGTGGCGCGGCATATGTCTGAAGAGGAGATGAAAAAGTGGTTGCAGGAGAGCCGTGAAATTGGGGCCGACGGCATCGCATTGACCCTTTTGAAAAAACTGGTCAATGAACATCCCGCCGACTTTGCCCGTTTGGAGGAGATTTATCAGAAAGCCGTAGCCGAGAAGAATACGGAGATGGTCGATTGGGCAATGACGAAATTTTATGAACGGCGGGGGGCGTGGCTCGGCGATTATGCCCAAGCGCCTTTGGCATATCGGAAAAAAGCGGCGAGGCTGGTCAGTTATCTTTTGAAGAAAAGAGAGAACCGGAAAGCCGCGGATGTGGCGGTAGAACTCTACCGTCACAGTCATCACCCGGACGATCTGGAGCACGCGTTGGATTATCTGGTATGGGGCGGGCATTACGATCGTGCGGTCGCCCTGGCGAAAAAGTATGAATCCGCACTGACCCGGGACAAAGCCGGGGCCAAAAAGGTACTGGACCTCTATCTGGCCGCCGGACGAACCGATGAGGCGAGACGACTGTCGTTGAAACTGCTGCAAAAGGTCAAGCGGTGAGAGTGACGTTTTGGTTGATACTTTTTGGGTTGTTGACGCTTGGGGCGGGGGATATTCCCCGCTATTCGGCGCAGGTGGCGAGTTGGCCCGCTTCCCGAGGCGCGGATGCGTTCAAGAGGGCGGATGCGTCGTGCTACGTTGTCAAACGGGAAGGCTTCTATACGATGCGGTGTGGGTGTGAAGGCCCTTTCGCCCATGCTCTCAAAACCCTTCTTCCCCGTTATAAACGCCGTTTCCCCGGGGCGTTTCTCGCAAACTGCGATCTTGAAGCCTATCGGCAAAGGGGGTCGGGGGTTCACTCTCCTGATACGAAAGTGAACAAGCAGAAAAAGCACAGGTACGCATTGCAGATTTTGAGCTATCCGTTGGGAAAACGCTCTCTTTTGGGCAAATCCGAGCCCGCGAAAGGGTGCTACCGTGTGATTCGGGAGAATTTCGAGGCGATTCGTTGCGGCTGTTACGAAAGTTATCGGGAAGCGGCCGATCGACTCGACGCGGCGAAAAAGCTTTACGGAAGCGCGTTCGTAACCTATTGTGACGAAGAGGCGTACGCGAAAAGTATGGGGGAAGAGAAGCGAAAAAACGTCATGCCGTCCCAAGCGGAAAAAACGGATACCGCTTCCGTTGTGACGGGCTCGGATGGGGATATTCCCGTCGATAGAGAGTTGCTGGAGCGCCTTTATCTGAGTTTCATCTACAGCGGAGATACGACACACGCCCTGCAAACAGCGGAGCTCGCTTTGCGCCAATCCCGGGAGGGACGTGTCAAGTGGTTGAAACGGGCGATGGAAGCGGCGAGGAGCCTGGGCAAGAAAGAGAAGGAGTTGGCCTATACCAAAGCCTATTTCGAGGCAAGTCGCGATCCTGCCGCACTCAATCGGCTGATCGATGACGCCATGGGAAAAAACCAGTACGAAAAAGCGATCATGTTGATGCTTGAGCGGTTCCGACTCGGGGGAGGCGTGCAGGATATTCCCGCGATCGTGGCGCTTTACAAAAAAAGAGGGGAACCCCGTATCGGGCGCGATCTGCTTTTTAGCGCCTGGAAAAAGTCGCCCGATCATCGGGAGTGGCTGAGTGACGCGTTGCAGATTTCCATGGATATGGGAGATATTCAGGGCGCGGCCGAAATCGTCAAGGCGATGGAAGAGAGCGGTATCCGTTCCATGCGTGAAGCGGAGCAGGTCGCCTATTACTATTTTTTGAAACGTGATCCTGAGAAATCATTCCAGACTTTGACGACGAAATCGTTCGCTCTTCCGGCGGATGAGCGGGAACGGGTGGCTTATGACCGAAAAGTGAGCGGGCTCGGCTGGATGCTTGGACATTACAAGAAAGCGGCCGAAGCCTCCTACCGGCTGATCCAGTCGGGCTACGGCAACAAGAACGACTACTACCGTGTCATCGCCGTTTATCAGGAACTGGATAAAAAGCGGGCTTTTGATATGGCCCTGGAGGCATTGCGGCGATGGGAGACGAAAAACTACTTTTTCACCGCTGTTTCGCTGGCTTTGCAGCTTCATGATGATAAGCGGCTGGGTAAAGTCTTTGAAGAGTTGGATTCACGGCTTCTTGCGGAGTTGAATCGGGAGGCCAATTACCATATCGTATGGGGCGGGTATCTGCTTCGTACCGGCCGTTTACGCGAAGCGGCATACCATTTGCGCAAAGCCTATGAGATCGCGCCCGATGACGTAAACGTCGTGACGGCTCTGTTGTGGTTCTATCTTGACAATAAAATGGATCGCCCGTTGGCGGCATTGCTGCAAAGACTTGAGGCCGGTTCGGTCAATCCCGCCTACTATCCCGCTTTGGTAGCCGCTCATATGCGGTTGCAGCAGAGTGACAGGGCCCGGTTTTTTATGAGAAAACTCTACCGTGACAAGCCGGTTGACGATGACGCGCGCGCCAACATCGCCTATCTGTTTCAGGCGCAGATGCGCCAGGCGCTTTACCGCAAGGAGATGAAGCGGCTGTTTGCCGTTTTGTCGAAAAGGGTCGCGGAAAATCCCGCCCTTTGGCGCGACGCTCTTTTTCTGGATGCCTATTTGCGGGCCGGAAGCGGATTTTTGGAGGCGAAACGGTATCGGCGTCTATTGGAGAGAGGGCGCAAGGTTCTGGGGGAAGCGCGTTATAAAGAGTTGTCTTTGCTGTGGGATCTGCAACAAGGCGCTTACGAGAAAGCGGCCGAAAAATATCGATCGTGGGGAAAGCGGGAACCCTGGATCGCGCTCTCGTTGGCCATGCATTTTGGCGATCGGGCCGATATCGAGCGCCTTTTGTATCGCTATGAGACCGTTTTGCCTGTTCGGGACCGGGTGGAAGCGGCCAGGATGACGGGGCAGATCGCCAAGGCGCAGACCCTGGCTTTTAAAGGGTTGCAGGATAACGCATGGGATTATCTGCTCTATTACCAAAGATCCCAGTTGATGGAATCCGAAAGCGACAGGGCGACGGTCGAGGGGAGTTGGAGCGACAGGGAGAGCATCAACCGTCAGACGTGGAGAGTGCGCAACCGGACGGCTCTGCCGGGCGGTTATCGGTTGAGCGAGCGGGCATGGTACGCCAAAAACGAAAGCCCCGGCCCCTATATGCGGGAGATTCCGATGGAGCAGTGGGGCGCGGATGTGGAGCTTTCGAGTCGTTATGAGAGGGGAGAGATCCGTGCGGGTGCCGGTATACGCAAAGGGATGCGGGAGTACGGGACGGGCAGCCTGGAAGCGGATTGGCAGCTTGCGGAACGGTGGCAGGCCCACGCCGGGTACGGTTACCATGTGGATACGGAAGATACTACCTGGCTGATGCTGGGCGGTTATGTCGATCGGGCCCGTTTGAGCCTGGACTACAAGCTCCTCAATTCCACGACCCTGACGGCCAAAGGCGAGTTTCTCGATTACCGGGGGCAGGACGGTGAGGCGGCCGGACACGGCTGGAAGTACGGTATCTCGGCTTTCCGGGTATGGCGGACGGGATACCCCGATATTCAGTTTTCGTTCTATGCGGAGCGGGGTGAGTTCGGGGGAGACAAAACGCCCGACGGTGTCTTACGCGACCTGATGGTCTATCCCGGTCCAGCCGGCCCAACCGACTACTGGGTGATCGGCGGCGGGGCCTATGTGGGATATCTGAACAAAAACGGCCTGGTTCGTCTGTGGCGCCCCTATTTCGGTATTATGCCCTATTACGATTTCGAGACCCAAACCGGTTCGGCCGGCGCCGAAGTCGGGGTGGGAGGCTCTTTCTGGCAGCAGGATCACCTGAATCTGGGGGTACGCTATACACCCGGTCTCTATCGGGGGCAGGAGGATATCCTGACCTTTTCGATGTGGTACCGTTTGCTTTATTAAAGGGGAGACATGCGTGACTATTTCAGCCGTCAAATCCGACTTTGGGGAGAGACGACCCAGTCCGTTCTGGCCGAAAAGCGGATTTTGATTGTCGGCTCAGGCGGATTGGGAAGCTCGCTGCTTCTCGCTCTCGGAGCCAGCGGTATCGCCGAAATCGACCTGGTGGATTTTGACCGGGTCTCGTTGCATAACATCCACCGACAGATCGCTTTTAAAGTTTCCGACGAAGGGCGAAGCAAAGCGGAAGCGGCGGCGGACCTTGCCCACGCCCGCTGCCCCTATGTGCGCGTTACGCCCTATCTGGAGAGTTTCGAGGAATTTGGCAGGCAGAAGCGGGCGTATGATCTGATTCTGGACGCGACGGACAACCTTCCGACCCGTGCGCAGATCGACCGGTATGCCAAAGAGGCGGGAATTCCCTGGATCTACGCTTCGGTCGAAGCCTTTAACGGCCAGGTCTGCTTTATTGAGGAGAGCTCTTTTGAGGCGTTTGCCGTGGTGGAGCGGGAGCCGGCCGGCATTGCCGCACCGATGGTGATGCAGGTGGCGGCTTTTGAGGCCAACCTGGCTCTGCGTTACCTGGCCGGCCTGCCGATAGAGAAAGATACGCTTTATTACTTCTATTTCGACGAAGCGGGCGGGTTTATGACCCAGAAGTTCGGGATGCCCAAGGCGTAAGCCTTAGAGCATGGCCCCTTTGATGATGTAGAAGATGATGGCCGAAACCGCGGCGGCGGCGGGAACGGTGATGATCCAGGCGGCGACGATCTTTTTGAGCGCGCTGCGCTGGACATATTTGGTTTTGTAGACGTTTTTGAGCACTTTGGACTCTTTTTTGACCTCTTTTTCGAGGGTTTCTACTTGGTTGAAGAGGTTCACGATGCGCTCATAGTCCGCCTGGGTCTTCTCCTCTTTGGCTTCCAGGTCCGCAAGCTCTTTGCGCTGCGCTTCCAAAGAGGCTTTGAGTTTTTCCAGCTTCTCCTTCTCCTCTTCGATGCGGTAGTCGAGCCGTTGGGTGCGATCGAGCCACTCTCTTAGGAAACCGACGCCGAATACCCCACCAAGAGCGATGTGGGTGGAGCTGACCGGCAGGCCGAGCTGGGAAGCGATGATAACGGTAATGGCCGCCGCCAGCGCGATGGAGAAGGCCCGTACCTGGTCGAGTTCGGTAATCTCGCTGCCGACGGTTTTAATGAGTTTGGGGCCATAAAGCGCCAGTCCCAAAGAGATACCGACCGCGCCGATGAGCATGACCCATACGGGAATGGCCGCTTTGGTGGAGACGGTGTTGTGGGCCAGGGCGTCATAGATGCCGGCCAGGGGGCCGACGGCGTTGGCGACGTCGTTGGCGCCGTGGGCGAAGCTAAGAAGCGCCGCGGCGAAGATAAGCGGGATGGTAAAGAGACGGTTGACGCTCTCTCTTTCGTCACTGAGTGAGTCGGCGTGTTTACGAATCACCGCTTTGACGGCAAAGAAGATGGCTACGGCACCCAGCAGGCCGATCCCCGCCGCGACGGGGAAGGGGAGTTTGAAGAGGTGCTTCATGCCTTTGAGAATCAGGTAGGTCACAAAGGCCCAGCCCATGACCGCCACATAAAGAGGCACCAGCCGCATGGCGGCCGCTTTGGTGTCTTTTTGGAAAAGGATGGTCTTTTTGATGGCATACAAAAAGCCCGCGGCGATGGCGCCGCCCAGGATGGGAGAGATCACCCAGCTGGCCGCGATTTTGCCCATGGTGCCCCAGGAGACGATGGCAAAGCTGCCCGCCGCGGCGATACCGCCGCCCATGACGCCGCCCACAATGGAGTGGGTGGTAGAGACGGGGGCTTTGAGCCATGTAGCCAGGTTAAGCCACAGCGCCGCCGCCAGCAGGGCCGCCGTCATGGCCCAGACAAAATATTCGGGGTGGGCGAACGCCGTGGGGTCGATGATCCCTTTTTTGATGGTGCCGGTCACGTCCGCCCCGGCGATCAGCGCGCCGGCTGATTCGAAAACGGCGGCGATGAGGATCGCCCCCATCATGCTGAGCGCTCTGGAACCGACGGCGGGGCCCACGTTGTTGGCCACGTCGTTGGCGCCGATGTTCATGGCCATGTAGGCTCCGAAGACCGCCGCGACGGCCAGGAAAGGATTGCCCGGAATCTTGTTCCATGTGGCAAGAAGCACGATGGCCATAAAGACCAGCGAGAGTCCCAGGCGCAAAAAGTCGCCCCGGCTCTTCTTGGCCGCCTTTTTCTGCATCTTTTCGAAGGTGTTGATCTCCATATGAACCGCCTCTTGGTGAAGTTGCGAAATAGTAGCGCACAAAGATTACAAAATGGTAGCAAACTCCATATTAAGTTCCGGTTGGCGTGTGCGGCTCAAAGCAGAACGACCCGGTTTCTACCCGCGTGCTTGCCCTGATAGAGGGCGGTGTCAGCCCGTTTGAGGGCGGCATGGAAAGATTCACCCTCCCGCATCATGGTGCCGCCGGCCGTTACCGTCAGAGGAAGATTGCCGTGTTCGCAACGGCCCGGATGGGTGGCGATGATTTGACGGATCTGATCGGCCGTGGCGCGCAGGGAACCGGGATCGCTATTTTTATAAAGAACCAGGAACTCTTCTCCGCCCCACCGCACGGCGATGGCGTTGAAGAGATTTTCCCGCAACAGCGTAGCCACCTGGGCGATGGCCGCGTCGCCGCAGTCGTGGCCGTAGGTGTCGTTGAGAGCTTTGAAGTGGTCGATGTCTATCAGTAAAAAAGCGGGATTCTCCCAACCGTTTCGTCGTGATTCGATCTCTTTTTGCATCTCGTAAACGAAACGCCGGTTGTACAATCCGCTGAGCGGATCGATGTAGACGTGGCTTTCGAGTTGATCCTGATGGGCTTTGGCGTAAAGGGCGTATAGGTAGGAAAGACCGCTCAAAACGGCAAGAAACACGAAGAGATTGAGATGGTGTATAAGCGAGAGGGTTTCTTGGCTGACGGAAACTTTCGGTGCTTCGAAAAGGGGTGAGATATCGATGACGAGGGCAAGAGAGATGACCAGGAAAATACGGAAAAGATAGACGCTCCGCCGGTACGTGAATATGAAGAAGGGCAAAACGGCCAGCACGTAAATGTAGTATTCAAACCCCGCCCCTTTGCCGAGGTAGTAGGTGGCCAGCAGGTTGTGCCCGATCAGCTCGACAAAAACCAGCCACCCTATCAGGCCGTCGTTGCGGGTTTCGATGGTCTGTAGTCCCAGTCCGAAAATGGAGTACCAGTAGATGAAAACACTGAAAACGTTGACAAGGGCCATGACGGGCAGGCCGATGAGAAGAAACAGGGGAATGAACAGCGCGTGGACAAGACCGGCCGAACAGAGGGCGTAAAAGCCTATTTTCCAATAGAAATTCTCGATCTGAAGCCGCGCCCAGAGCGTTTTGAAGTCGGTCACCGTTTTTCCCCCCGGAAAGTACCCGCCAATTCTATCGAAATATTGGTTTGATAAGACTGAAAATCAGAAAAGATTTTTTGTGGAAAGGGGAATGTGGGAGGGATAGAGACGGATAAACCGGCGGCCGGCGCCGAAGCGCCCGCTTACCAGTGTACCTCGGTGGTAAACATATATTTGGTTTCGTCTTTGCTGTCGTCGTCGGTGTCGATGTCAAAGACGTTGGCGATGAACTTGACGTTTTTGTTGTAGGTGTAGGCGACGCCGCCGATGATCTCGGTGCGGTCGTTGTCACTGTCACCGCTCTCGTCCGTCCAGCAGTCGTAGCGGCCAAGCAGGGCCCATTTGTGGGCGGGACGGAACTCGGCGTTGAAGCTGTAGCCGTTGCCTTCGTGGCTCTCGCCGTTGTTATCCGCGTCGTAATACATTCCCGCCAGCAGGAACATGGGTTGGTTGTAGACGGCGTGAATGCCGTACCAGTTGAGATCTTCGCCCCCTTTGTAGTCCTGGTTGAGCTGGCCGAGGAAAGAGATGTCCAGATACTCGTCTTCGGTGGCGTGGACGTGCTTTTTGCCGGTGCCAAGCACATTGGCGGTCAGACGCCACTCGAAAGAGAGGCCGGTGCCTACCTGGGCGGTATGGTAGCCCTCGCCGTTAAAGAGTCCGATTTCGGAGCTGAAGTAGTCGGTCTTGGTCTTGAAATTGATACCCAGATCGGAAGAGTTGGTCAGGTGCGCGCCGTAGTGTTCTTCGACGAAAGTTTTGGCGATGGAGCGGTAGAGCCAGCCGTGGTGCTCTTCCCAGTCGATCCAGGGGCGGTGGGCCTGGCCGAACTCCACGCCGGTGTAGGGGAGAATGTTATCCAGGTAGATATAGGCGTATTTAAGACGCACGTTCCAACTTCCCGACTCATCCTGGTAGGTATCGAACGTGGTGCGCATATAATCTTTGTCGTTCCAGTAGGCTTTGACCTGGAAGTAGTTGCGGCGGGTTTCAAACTTGGAGCTGTTGTCGCCGAGGGCGTTGTCGGTGTAGACGTAGCCCAGATAGTGGGTGCCGCTGAATTTCAGGGTGGGCACGCCCGATTTGACTTTCACGCCCAGCTCTTTTTTCTGGGTGGTCGAGGCGGTTTTGGCCATCTCGTCTTTGCTGACAAACTCGCCCAGCTTCACGCGCCCTTCGCCCGGCTGGGTATAGAGCGCGCCGGTGGCGGTGTCCTGGTAGAGGGTGATGGTGGCGGCCTGAAGGCTTGAGAATATCATCGCCGATGCCGCGGCGCAAAAGAGTCTCTTTTTCATGTCATGTCTCCTTGTTGTCTTCGTTTTCAATGTTGACGGACACCGCTTTTGTAAGGCGGTTACGCTTTTGGCGGGGCGGGAAATTCGCCCCTTTTTTGGACGATGATATTGTAAAAACAAAAAGATACGAAACGGTTACGGCGTGGTATAATCGGTGTAACCGTATCGTTACCGTTATGCCTTAGACTCTTGGCCTCTACCGTGGTTGGCAAAGGAGAGGCATGCAGACAGGCTATTGTGACAACGTGGACGAGATCAACCGGCATATCCGGCAGATCGCCCAAACCCTTGTAGCGGGCGCGAAAGGGGTGTATGAGGGTTTTTTGGCCAAAGACGGCCAAAAACTGGAGGCTATACGGTGCGAATTGGGCAGGGTGTCGCTAAAGTGTTCGGCCCTGGATAACGCCATGGTTAAAATTTTGGCCTTTGGCGGGTTGCGTGCCCAGCGGATCAGGGAGATAGTGGGGTATTTGAAGATGACCAACGAGTTTATAGATACCGCCGATACTCTCCGCTCCTACGCCAAACACAACAAGGCGCTGATTGAGGCGGGGATCGGGCTGGAGAGGGCCGAGACGCCGTTAAAGACGCTTCACCAAAACGCCGTACGGGCACTTGAAGAGATTGCTCAGATGACCGATCTTTCCCAGGATGAGGAGCGGTTTGAGAGGCGCTATCTCACCGTTAAAGTAGAAGAGAACAAAGGCGACGACCTCTACGCCGTGGCGCAGAAAGAGATTGCCGGGGTGTTGGGCCAAAAAGAGCCGCAACATTACATGAGAGCCATGAAACTGGCGCGCAAACTGGAGCGTGTCAGCGACCGTGCCGAGGCCGTTGCCCGGCTTTTGCTCTATATCAAAAGCGGCGGGGAGTTAAGGAGTTTTTGATGGCGCTGGTTGTGGTGATTGAGGATGAACCCGATCTGCTGGAACTGCTGGAGTACCA
>JAADEJ010000073.1 GCA_013153475.1 Campylobacterota bacterium | reverse complement strand
CCATCTGCCTGAGCGTCTGGTCTACCGGCGCAAGCAGGGATTCGTGGCCCCCGTGGAGCGGTGGCTGCGCCATATGGGTGAAGCGGCTCTTTTAAAGCGGCTCGATCTGGCACTGCTGGATCGCCTCACGCCCCCCGGCAGCACCCGTGAACTGGTCGGCCGCTTCTTCGGCCGCGGCGGCGACTACGCCCCGCAACTCTACGCCGCATTGGTGCTTAGCGTGTGGCACGCCCAAAGGAATCGGGTATGAAGCCGCTTGTTTCGGTTATCACCCCGGCCCACAACGCCGCCGCCTTTCTTCAGGCGGCGATTGATTCGGTGCGCGTCCAGACGCTGACATCGTGGGAGATGGTCATTGTCGATGACGGCAGCCGGGACGCCACCGCCGATATCATCATCCGCGCGGCCGAAACGGATGCGCGTATCCGTCTCTTTCGCCACCCCCGCGCGTTGGGGGCGGCGGCGGCCAGGAACCGGGCCATCAAAGAGGCCAGGGGGCGCTATATCGCTTTTTTGGATGCCGATGATGTGTGGTATCCCCAAAAGCTTGAGCGGCAGATCGGTTTTATGCGCCAGGAAGGGGTGGCCTTCAGCTACGGCACCTACGACCTTATAGATGAAAGCGGCCGTGTGACGGGGCGCTACTGCCCGCCTTTGCGTGTCACCTACCGTGATCTGCTCAAAACCTGCAGCATCGGCTGCCTGACGGCGGTGTTTGATACGGCGGTGTTCGGTAAGCGCTATATGCCCGCCATGCGAAACCGTCAGGACTATGTGCTTTGGCTCGATCTGCTCAAATCGACCAAAGAGGCCAGGGGCATGGCCGAGCCGCTGGGGGCTTATCGGCTGCATGCCGCTTCCCTTTCGGCCGGCAAGTGGCGTACCGCCTACTACCAGTGGCGGGTTTACAGGAAGGTAGAGAACCTGAATCTCTTTTCTTCGCTATACTATTTTTTCCATTATGCCTACCACGGCCTAAAAAAATATCGGTTTGAGGATTGTGAAGATGCGTGAAATGACCCGAGCGAGGTTTTTGGGATTGATGATATTTGCCTATCTTTTCGGCATTGCAGCCCGTTATATCTGGATCTATTATGCCCAGGGGGTGCCCGATTTTTTCTATAACGGGCAGCTCATGATCAACACCAATGACGGCTACTACTTCGCTTCGGGGGCGCAGAAAGCGTTGTGGGGGCTGCATCCGGAAAACTTCCGCATCCCCGATGTTTGGCGCTACGGTACCGTGGCGCTGACGACGCTATTGGCGAAGTGGACACCTTTTTCGCTGGAGACGGTTATTTTGTACCTGCCGGTCTTTGTCTCTTCGCTGGTAGTGGTGCCCATCATGCTGATCGGGCAGTTATTTGGGCGACCCTGGTGGGGCTTTTTCTCCGCTTTGCTGGCGGTGGTGGGGTGGAGCTACTACAACCGCACAATGGCCGGCTATTACGATACCGATATGTTTTCGGCCATGGCGCCGGTTTTTATTCTCTACTTTTTGATGAAGAGCTGTGAGGAGAAGACGCTCAAGGCGGCCTGGTTTGCCGCCCTCTTTATTGCCGTGTACCCGTTTTTGTATGACGCGGGCAAAACCGTGGTGTATGCCATGGGGACGCTTTATGCGCTCTATACCGTCTGGTTTCATCGCAAAGAGCGGGTGGCGTGGCAGTCTATCGTACTGGTTTTCGCGGCGCTTTTGCCTCTCCCCGTCGCCGCGCCGTGGAGTTATCTGGTCAGTTTGTTGCTGGTGACGGTTTTGTACGGCTATTTTCTTTCCCGCTCCCCTTCGGTCAGGGGGTTGATGATTGCCGCGTTTGTCCTGTTTGTCGGTTATCTCTATTTTGGCAGCGTCATTACCATGGTGCTGGATCGGATTGCCCAGTATGTCGATCGGGGAACGGTAGGTAGCGGCCTGCATTACTATTCGGTATTTCAGACCATTCGGGAGGCAGGGCATATTCCATTTGAGATATTTGCCAAGCGTATTGCCGGCTCGGTGCCCGGGTTCGTGATCGCCGCTATCGGGTATGGATATCTTCTTTACCGTCAACGCCTCTTTCTGCTCTCTTTGCCGTTGGCCGCAATCGGGCTTTTTGCCTGGTGGGGCGGTTTGCGTTTTACTGTCTATGCCGTACCGGTGGCGGCAATGGGGGCGGTATTTTTATTGTGTGAGTTGGCTCGAATGGCGTCGAAAAAACCGAAGTTCAGAGTGGTGACGGCAGGTGTTTTGACAGCTGCCGTGCTTTTGCCCAACCTGGTGCATATTGTCGAGTACAAAGTACCTACCGTACTCAATCGTACGGAAGTAGGGGATATGGCCAGACTCAATAAGGTTGCCGATTCGAAGGATTATACCGTCGCCTGGTGGGATTACGGCTATCCGCTCTGGTTTTACAGTGATACGAATACGCTGATTGACGGTGGAAAACACCAAAACGACAACTTTATTGTCTCCAAAATTTTTCAGACCGACTCTCCCGCCCTGGCCGCCCGCCTGGCCCGTCTGGCCGTTGAGACCTACGCCGGAGGCAAACGGGAGTTTTTGGTGGTGGCGGACAAAATCTTTGGAAAAGGCGCCGCGCATAAAGATCCCAATGCGGTGTTGAAAAAACTGGCTGACGGTACTTATCCGCTGCCCGCCAAAAGCAGGGAGATCTATTTTTATCTTCCCTACCGGATGCTAAGTATCTTTCCGACGGTCATGCTTTTTGGCAACATTGATCTCACAACCGGTAAACCGTTGCGTAAAACCGTGTTTATGCGGCTGCATCCGGTCGGTCAGAAGGGAAGAACCGTACGATTTGCCGAGGGACTGGTGTTGAATCTTGCCGAGGGTAGATTGCTGGTAAACAACGGGACGCTGCCGCTTTCAACCATTTATGTGACGCAGCTGCTTCCCGATGGAAAGGTACAGGTCTCTTCGGAGTCTCTTCGTACAGAGGGGTTGGTGGGTGTTTTTATGAAAAACTACGGTCTCTTTTTGGTTATGGATCCAAAAACTTTCCGTTCCACCTTTATTCAGATGTTCGTGATGGGCCGGTATGATCCGGACTATTTCGAGCCGGTCGTTGTCTCGCCCTATACCCGTATCTATCGTCTCAGGATTTAAGTCTTCTATAAAAGAAAGCATAGGACAGAATAAAAGAGAAGGCCACCAATATGCACCCCAAAGAGTGGTGGGAAATCAGCGTGGCCGTTACAAGAAACGGCGTGTAGAAGAGCCAGAGCAAAAGAGTGGTTTGGGCGTTTTTTTTGCCCAGTTTCCTGTACAAAAGGGTGTGCAGGTGCAATGAGTCCGCTTCGGTGGCCGACCGACCGTTCAGCCGCCTGCGCGTGACGGAAAAGAGTACCTCCCAGACCGGATAGATCAGGACGGCCAGGATGTACCAGGGGCTGACATCCTCATGGTGCCCCGCCAGATAAATGCCCGGCAATGCGATCAAAAAGCCCAGCAGATAAGCCCCGCCGTCCCCGAGAAAGATACGGGCCTTGGGAAAGTTGTTCAAAAGAAAGCCCAATACGGCGCCGCCGACAATAACGGTGTAGCCCAGTATCGCTTCGTCATTCACGCGCCAGGCGGTGAAGGCGAAAGAGGCCAGAATCAAAAGGCCGATACCGGCAGCCAGGCCGTTGAGTCCGTCGATGAGATTCATGGCGTTCATGAAACCGGCAATGGCGACAAGGCTGAAAAGAATTCCCAAACTGTAAGGCAGATGGATGCCAAGTCCCAGATAGGTCACGACAGCGTCGGCAAACAGAATGGCCGTCAATGCGGCAAAAGCCTGCATGACCAGCCGAATGCCCGGTGAGAGTTTTTGGTAAAGATCCTCGATCAGTCCGCTTAAAAGGGCGGGAAGCATACAGAACAGTACGGTTTTGCCGATAGGGTTGAACCAAAGCAGCAGGGCCCCTGCAAAAAGGCCGATCCCCCCGGCTCTGGGAACGGGATGTTGATGCAGGCGTTGGGGCTTGTCGGTCTGATGGGAGTCTACCATCCACCCTCTTTGGAGTGAATGGGTCGCGACCAGGCGTTGCGTTACCCAGGAGAGCAGCAGCGCCGCTGTTCCCAAAAGCCACGTGGAGGACAAAGATTAAAGTTCCGTTTTGAGCACCGCGCCGTGGGCGGCGTTGCTAACCAGCAGGCTGTAGCGCTTGAGCCAGCTTCCGGGCACCTCTTTTTTCTTGGGTTGCCACCGTTTGCGGCGCTCGGCGATCTCTTCGTCGCTCAGCTTCACCCGCAGGATGTGGGCGTCGACATCCAGTTCAATGATGTCGCCGTCTTCAAGCAGGCCGATGACGCCCCCCTCCGCCGCTTCGGGGCTGACGTGTCCGATGGAGGCGCCGTGGGTAGCGCCGCTGAAGCGGCCGTCGGTGATGAGGGCCACTTTGTCGCCAAGCCCCATCCCCATGATGAGACTGGTGGGGGCCAGCATCTCCTGCATACCGGGGCCCCCTTTGGGCCCCTCGTAGCGAATCACTACCACGTCGCCGGCCTTGACCTTGCCGCCCATGATCCCCTCAATCGCTTCGGGCTGGCTGTCAAAACAGACCGCTTTGCCTTTAAATTTTCGCATATGCGGGGCGATGCCCGCGCTTTTAACCACCGCGCCTTCCTCAGCCAGATTACCGTAAAGAATGGAGAGGCCGCCTACCTGGGAGTAGGGATTGTCGATGGGGTGGATAATCTCGGGGTCTTTGATCTCGGCGTTTTGGATCCGCTCACCGATCGTTTCGCCGGTGACGGTTTTGGCATCAAGCCTTAGTACATCACCCCGTTTGGAGATCTCTTTCATCACGGCGCTTACGCCGCCGGCGCGGTTGATATCCTCCATGTGAACGGTCGATAACGAGGGGGAAATTTTGGCGATGTTGGCCACTTTGTCGCTCAGCTCATTGATCTTTTTGAGGTCGTAGTCGACACCCGCTTCATGGGCGATGGCCATCATGTGCAAGACGGTGTTGGTACTGCCGCCCATGGCCATATCGACGACAAAGGCGTTGTTGACGGCGTCTTCGTTGAGGATGTCGCGGATATTGGGGCCTTGTGCCTTGGCCATCTCAACAATCCGTTTGGCCGCCGTGCGGACCATCTCCAGCCGCTCTTCGGTCATGGCCAGCACCGTGCCGTTGCCCGGCAGGGCGATCCCCATCGCCTCGCAGAGCGTGTTCATGGAGTTGGCGGTGAACATCCCCGAGCACGATCCGCCGCTGGGGCACGCCTCGCACTCGATCTCATAGAGCTGCTCGTCGGTGATCTCTCCTTTGGCCCGTTGGCCCACCGCCTCAAAGGCCGTGGCCAGGTCGATGGGGGTGCCGTCTTTGAGATGGCCCGCGCGCATGGGGCCGCCGGAGACGAAGATGGTGGGCACGTTGACCCGCAAGGCGCCCATTACCATGCCCGGCACGATCTTGTCGCAGTTGGGGATGCAAATAAGCGCGTCAAGCTTGTGGGCGTTCATCACCGTCTCGATGGAGTCGGCGATGATCTCGCGGCTGGGGAGGCTGTAGAGCATCCCGTCATGCCCCATGGCGATGCCGTCGTCGACGCCGATGGTGTTAAACTCGAAGGGCACGCCGCCCGCTTCGCGGATCGCCTCTTTGACAATGCGGCCGTACTCCTGCAAAAAGAAGTGGCCGGGAATAATGTCGATATAGCTGTTGGCGATTCCGATGAAGGGTTTGTCGAAATCCTCGTCTTTGAGTCCGGTGGCTCTTAGCAGTGAGCGGTGGGGGGCCCGCTCGAACCCTTTTTTGATGATGTCGCTTCGCATGGCAAACCTTTGGAGAAAAATTTCAAACGATTCTATCGCAAAAGCCCTTTACATCCAAAAAAATTTGGGCTATAATACCGATCCCAAAAGACGCGGGAGTAGCTCAGGGGTAGAGCACAACCTTGCCAAGGTTGGGGTCGCGGGTTCGAATCCCGTCTCCCGCTCCATTATTTTTGGTAAAGATCTTTCTCATCCGTCAAAAACGCAATCCTTATTTTTACGGAAAATAAGAGGTTTTGGCCCGGATGGCGGAATCGGTAGACGCAAGGGACTTAAAATCCCTCGAACATCTGTTCGTGCCGGTTCAAGTCCGGCTCCGGGCACCAGACGGCGGCATAGCCAAGTGGTAAGGCACGGGCCTGCAAAGCCCTGATCCCCGGTTCGAATCCGGGTGTCGCCTCCAAACTCTTCAGAATATATTGACGGAAACACTTTCGGGGGATGGCTGAGTGGTCGAAAGCGGCGGTCTTGAAAACCGTTGTAGCGCAAGCTACCCAGGGTTCGAATCCCTGTCCCCCGGCCACCATACTGCTATAGAGGGGTGTCCGAGCGGTCGAAGGAGCACGCCTGGAACGCGTGTGTAGCGCAAGCTACCGAGGGTTCGAATCCCTTCCCCTCTGCCACTCAATCCTCTTCAAAAATCGTTTCATCCGTTGTATTGATATCAAAGGTTGTCTCTACGCTTTGGTTGTTTTCCGCGTTTACCACGACGACACGCCATTTCCCTTTGGCCCGCCCGGGAAGAAAACGGTAGTCATAGACCGACCCGTAGCCGGGTGGGATGCGAAAGTGCCGGATTCTATCGTCTTCGGGTGAGCGGGGCGACAGCCAGTGAAAAGCGACGGCACGCTCTTTGTAGGTGTCGGAGCGGTCCAGGATATAGGTGCAGTAGATTTTTTCCGAACGGATCTCGCACTGCACTTTGTCGGCATGTAGAGATGGAACAAGAAGCAAAAGAGACAGGTATAACCGCTTCATCGCGTCACTCCTGTCAGGGTGGCTACGATTTGGCGGCTTCCGCCGTGCGCCCTGGCTTCAACGAGGTAGATGCCCTGCCAGGTTCCCAGCGCCGGCCGGCCGTCGGTGACGGGCAGGGTGAGCTGAGGGCCAAAGAGCATCGATTTGAGGTGGGCGGGCATATCGTCAGGCCCCTCAAGGGTATGGGAAAAGAGGGGATCGCCGTCGGGAATGAGACGGCGCATGAACGCTTCCGTGTCCCGGCGTACATCGGGATCGGCGTTTTCGTTCAGGCTCAAAGCGGCGCTGGTGTGTTGCAAAAAGAGGTGCAGTGTTCCTCTTTGGATGTGGGAAAGTTCAGGCAGTTGAGAGAGGATCTCACGCGTTACCAGGTGGACCCCACGCCGTTTTGGTTCAAGTCGCAATGTGGCTTGAAAAATTTCCATTCATGCTCCAAACAGCCGTTTCAAAAAGCCTTTGGAGGGCTCTGCCTCTTCCGTTTCGTCCTCTTTCGATTGGGGAGATTCGGTTTGTGTTTGTTTCGGTTGCGGCGGTGTGTCGGAGAGATGGGCAATCCGCTCTTTCGCTTTTTGCAGCGCCTCCTTTTCGCTGGCCGCCATGGTCAGCAATACCGCCATACGTCGTCCTTTGTGGCTCTCTGGTTTGCCGAAAATCCGCACGAAAGAGTCCGCTCCGAAAGCTTTTGGATCGACATAAAGATGAGGGGTGACACTCTCTTGGGTCGCTTTGAAGGCGGCGCTGGCGCCGGGTGTGAAAAAGGCGAAGTCCAGCGGAAGGCCCAGCACGGCCCGAAGGTGTAAGGCGAATTCGCTCTGGCTTTGGGTAATGAGTGTAACCATGCCCGTATCGTGGGGGCGGGGACTCACTTCTGAGAAGTAGACTTCATCCCCTTTGACAAAAAGCTCCACGCCGAAAATCCCCCGGCCGCCCAGGCCGTCGGTGACGGCTTTGGCGATCTCCTTGGCCTTTTGCAAGGCTGCGGGGGACATGGGCATGGGTTGCCAACTGAAGATATAGTCACCGTCTTTTTGCTCATGGCCGATGGGTTCGCAAAAAACGGTTTCGTTTTCGGTGCGGGCGGTAAGAAGCGTGATCTCGTAATCGAACCGGACAAACTCTTCGACAATCAGTTCGCTGGCGTCTCCTCTGGCCTCTTTGGCGATCTCCCAGCTCTTTTGGATATCCGTGGCGCTTCGGGCGATACTCTGACCGTGGCCCGAAGAGCTCATCACCGGTTTGATGACACAGGGAAAACCCAGCTCCTCGGCCGCCTTTTCCAGCTCTTCCAGGGTACTGACAAAGCGGTAGGCGCTGGTTTTGAGCCCAAGCTCTTCGGCGGCGAAGCGGCGAATGTTTTTGCGGTTCATGGTCTTGTTGACCGCTTCGGCGTTGGGAATGACGGTAAAGCCCTCCTTCTCGGCCTCGAAAAGCGCATCGATGCTGATGGCCTCGATTTCGGGCAGAATGTAGTCGGGCCGGACACGGCGAATGAGGTCAAGTACCTGGGCTTTATCCTGCATATTGATCACGTGCGCCTCGTGGGCCACCTGGTGGGCCGGCGCGTTGGGGTAACGATCCACGGCGATCACCTCCAGCCCCAGGCGTTGGGCTTCGATGGCCACCTCTTTGCCCAGTTCACCGCTACCCAGCAGCATGATCTTGATGGCGTCAGATTTTAGCGGAGCCGAAAACTGCATAGACAATCCTTACAATGTTCTTTGAGGTCTTTTTAAAGAGTAATATATCCAAAAACCGATTAAAAGCGTGAAGATGTGTAAGAAGAGGACCGCCCGAAGGCGGGCCGATTAGAGCCGCGCTTCGTAGCGTCGAAGCATATAGAGGCGCTTGAGCAGTTTTTTGCGGGCCGCAATTTTCTGCTTTTTGCGCTTTTCCGTCGGCGGTTCATAGAACCGGCGGGCGCGCGCCTCGGTGACGATGAGGTTACGGTCTACCTGCTTTTTGAAGCGGCGGTAGGCCTCATCGAACGACTCGTTTTCTCGTACGAGGATGCCAGGCATACTGACATCACCCCCTTTCGGTAAAATTTCGAGAAGCGGATTATAGCATATTTTGCTATGATTTGAAAAAATCAAAACGGGAGCGGGAGGTCTGGAATGCAAAAAATTTTTGCGCACTGCTACGATCTTGATAAACGCTGTTATGATGTTTACGGGTTGAACGAGGATATTCTGATGGAGCATGCGGCCGACGGAATGGCCCGTTATATCCGGGCCCGTTTTGAGAAGGGCGCGCGCGTACTGATTGCGGCGGGGCCGGGCAACAACGGGGCCGACGGTGTGACGTTGGCCCGACTGCTCTGGAGCGATTATGAGGTGATGCTGCATCTGCCCTACGGGGCGAAGTCCGATATGGCCAAGACGCAGCTTGCGCGTTTTGAGGCGGTAGGCGGAGGGTGCGAGACATTTTTGCCGGATCGGGCCGATGTGGTGGTAGACGCGCTTTTCGGTGCGGGGTTCGACCGTCCTTTGGACGAGAAATCGGTGCGGCTTGTCGAGCGGCTGTCGGCGATGAAAGGGTTGCGGATCGCCTGTGACATTCCCAGTGGTCTGGATTCCAAAGGGATACCCAATCCCGTCGCGTTCGAGGCGGATGTGACGTTGACGATGGGCGCGCTCAAAGAAGCCCTCTTTTCCGATGCGGCCAAACGGCATACGGGGGAGATCGAAGTGGTGGATCTGGGGGTTTCCAGAACGCTTTACGAAGATCATGCCGAGAGCTTTTTGTTGGAGATCGGAGATTTTCGTCCTCCCTATCGGCTTGATCCGGCTTCGCACAAAGGGCACTTTGGGCATTTGGCGGTGGTGGTCGGACAGATGGAGGGAGCGGCCCGACTCTGCGCCAGGGCGGCCCAACGGATGGGTGCGGGGCTGGTGACACTGGTGACCCGAAAGAAGCTGGCGGGGTTGGAAGCCTCGTTGATGCAACGGGATGGGTTGCCGCAAGGAGCGAGTGCCGTAGCCGTCGGTATGGGATTGGGAGAGGCGGACGCGGCTTTGATCGAAGAGCTTGCGAACCGCCCTCTTCCCATGGTGATCGACGCCGATCTTTGCCGTTCTCCTCTTGTGGAGAAACTGCTTGCCAAATCGTGTGTCATTACGCCCCATCCCAAAGAGTTTGCCGCCCTTTTGCATACGGTCGGTATGGCGGAGGTGACGGTGGAAGAGGTGCAGGCGGACCGTTTCGGATGGGCCGGGCGGTTTGCGCGGGCCTATCCCGAAGCGGTGTTGGTGCTCAAAGGGGCCCATACCGTTATTGCCCACCGGCATTTGCTCTATGTCAATCCCCTGGGTACGCCGGTGCTTTCTCAAGGTGGCAGCGGCGATGTGCTGGACGGCCTTATCGGGGGCTTGCTGGCCCAGGGGTTCGGTCCGTTGCAGGCGGCAATGCAGGGGTCGTTGGCGTTGGCGCTGGCGGCGCGGCGGTATCGGGGTGCCGATTTCAGCGCCACCGCGGAAGATATGATTGAGGAGATCCGGTGGATCGCGTCGTAAACCTTGTGGTGCTCTTTAGCGGCGAAGGGAGCAACCTGGAGAGGTTGATCCAACGCTTTGACGGGATGCCCTGCCGGGAGGGGCGTATCAGGGTCGTGGCCGTTACCAACCGTCCGGACGCCGGGGGGATTGTCCGGGCGGCCCGTTACGGTGTGACGAGTGAGATTTTGGATCACCGCCGTTTTAAAAGCCGTGAGGCGTTCGACGCGGCCCTGGTTGAAAAGATTGCGGCGTACCGGCCGGTGCTGGTGGTGATGGCGGGGTTTATGCGCATTCTTACTCCCGTGTTTACCGAAAAGGTGGAAGCGATCAACCTGCATCCCTCTTTACTGCCTCTTTTTAAAGGGGCCAACGCCATCGCCCGCAGTTTTAAAAGCGGCATGAAGGTAGGCGGCGTGACGGTACACAGGGTGGTGACGGAAGTGGACGGCGGCGAGATTCTGGCTCAAAAATGTGTGCCGATCTTTAAGGATGACAGGTTGGAGGATTTCGAGGCGCGTATTCACACCCTGGAACACACGCTTTTGCCCGATACGGTGGAGAGGCTTTTAAAAGAGAGAGGGTTGTTCGAGGGCTTTGACGCGGAAACTTCGGCGATGAATGGGTGAAGGACCCAGCCGTCTTAGCGCTTTGATGTGAGACGGGGTGCCGTAGCCTTTGTGTTTTTCAAAGCCGTAACCGGGGTAGAGGCGGGCCGCTTCAACCATAAGCCGGTCGCGCGTCACCTTGGCCAAAATACTGGCGGCGCCAACCTCCGGCACGCTTTGGTCGGCTTTTACGAGAGTGTCAATACCCTCGACGCCAAAGGCGGTGGGGCCGTCAAAGAGGTAGCGTTGGGCGGCAAGGCCGGCTTTGATCGCCTCCAACCCCAGAGCCAGGCAGGCGGCCATCCCTTTTTGATCGATCTCTTCGGGCCCAAAGTGCACCAGATGCCAGCGGGCAGATTGTTGAATGATCGTAAAAAGCGCCTCTCTCTTTTTTTCGCTCAGACGCTTGGAGTCGTCCAGCCCTTCGATCGGCCCGTTTAAAATAACGCCCGCCATCACCAGTGGGCCGGCCAGCGGTCCGCGTCCCGCTTCGTCTATGCCGCAAAGGCTCACGCGCCCCGCTCTTTTTTCAAAAACATTTTAATGGCCCGGAGGGTCTCCTCGAGAGCCGTTTTGAGATTTTGCAGATCCTCCTGGGGAACGGCTTTCCCGTTGCGGATATTGGCGACAACCCTGTCGGCCGCGTCGGTAAGCAGGAATGCTCCCAGGTTGGATGCGACGCCTTTGAGGTCGATGGCCGTACGGTAAAGTTCCCGCGGGTCGGAGGGGTTGAGACGGCTTTCGGGAAGATTCTCATACAGATGGGTGAATTCGGAAAGAACTTCTGTATAGAGGGCACGGTCCCCGTTGGCCAACGCGATACCCCGGCGAAAGTCGACGGCATCGTTGGGAAGGGGTTCCTGTGAGGTTTTTGATGGCCGGATCTCGGTCTCGGAGTGGGGCAGGAAACGTTTGAATATCGTATAGAGCTGACCGATTTTCAGAGGTTTGAGAAGATGGCTGTTCATGCCGATCGCGTACATTTTCGCGATCTCCTCGGGCAAACCGAGCCCGGTGAGAGACACGACGGGCAGATCGGCATATTTCTCCTGCTTGCGGATACGACGCGTCGCTTCGTATCCGTCCATGACAGGCATGTTGATATCCATCAGAACCAGATCGAAAGGTCCTTCGCTTTCGAGTTTCTCAAGCGCCTCTTTGCCGTCTTCGGCGACGACAATTCGAATACCGCTGGAACCCAACAGGCTCAATAGTACCTTCTGGTTGATCTTGTTGTCTTCCACCACCAGCAAAGAGGCGCCCGAGAAGATGGCGAAACTCTCTTTGGTAATCCCTTCCGCCTCTTCCACGTCGGGATAGACGGCTCCTTCGGTTGTCGGCTGGGTCTGGGTTCGTGCCGTTTTCCGTTCGGGCGGAATCTCCTCTTTGAAAAGGTCGACAAGCAGGTCGTATACCCGTTGCCTGTCGAGAGGTTTGGCGATCTGGGCGTCAAAAAGGGGCCGTAACGTCTGGGCATCGGGGTGGGGCATCAGCATATCCACCGCCAGAACCAGTTTGGCTTTCGCGCGTCCCCGCTCTCTTCTAAGCGCATCTCTTGTTTCGGCACAGAGCGCTTCCGGGGCAATGACCACCATATCGTACCCTTTCCAGGCATCCGCTTCTTGCAGGTCGATATCGGGATTGATCTCTACCCGGCTTTTGAAGTAGCCGAACATTTTTTCCATGGCTTCGGCCGAAGGGGTGTGCGGATCGACGATCAGAACGCTCCGCCCGGTATAGGCTTTGGCCGGTAGCGGGTAGAAACGGCGGTCTTCATCGACCGGTTCAAAAGGCAGAACGGCCGTGAAGCGGTTGCCTCCCGCCCCGTCGTTTTTGGCTTCGACCCATCCGCCCATCTTCTTGGCCAGGGATTGGGCGATATAGAGGGAGAGTCCCGATCCGTGTCGCTCTTCCGTCGCGGCAAAAGGTTCGAAAATACCGTCGAGGTTTTCCTGGGAGAGCGGCGGCGCGGCATCGACAACCGTATAGCTGATAATCGGTTTTTTGGCGGTTCCGTCCAGATGAACGCCAAGGTAGATATCCCCTTCGCCGCTTCGCCGGATGGCGCTTTCAATCAGTTTGCGAATGATTTTGCCCAGATTGTCCGGGTCGCCTTTGAGGCGGGAAGGTACCTCTTTGTCAATTTCATAGATGAGCCGGACGCCTTCACCCTCAAAAGCGTGGGCGACGTTTCCCGCCACTTCGTCCAGTACGTTGTCAAGATAAAAGCACTCTTTTCGCAAAGTGATTTCATCGGCCTTGATCCGCATATACTCGATTAGCTCGGTGGCCACGCCGAGGACGCGGATATCGGAGTGGCGGATCTTCTCGATCTCTTTGGCCTGATCGGGGGTCAGGGGAGTTTGCAGAATTTTTTCGCTGCTTTGGATGATCTCCTGGGCGGGGGTGTGAATCTGCTTGCCGACATCGACCAGAAGATCCTCTACGTTTTCGTGTTTCTCCTCAAGATGGCGACGCATCGATTCGCTTTTGATGCGGTGTCTGAGAAAACCTATCAGCAGAAGCAGCGCCACGAACCCGAGCAGATAGACGAGAACCGAGCTCTCCTCACTCTTTTGAGCGGCATGGCGTGCGGGACGAACCGGTTTGTCGTGAGGTTTTGCGGCGGGCGCGGATTGGACGTGTGGTGCGGATTTTATGGTGTAAAAAGCGGGTTTGACGGGTTTGTAGGCCCCTTTATGATGGTAGACGAAAGCGTCGGGAAAGCTCTTTTTGACAAAATCGAGCACAACCAGGGTCGTGTTGTCGTCGTACAGCGGTTCCACCGCCGCCACGTAGTAGCGGCCGGATGGACGGCTGAGAACCGAGAACCCCTTCTCTTTCTGCAGACGGCGCATTTTCGGATCTTTCTGAAACTTCTCGCCCATCTGTTTGGCGTACAGGCTGCACTCCGGCAAAGAGGTGCCTGTGGCGAAAATGACGCTTCGGTAGAAGGCTTCGGCCGAAAGGGAATATGCGCCGAGGCAAAGCAGGATAAGGCTCCAGAAAAATCTTTTTGACATGACTGTTTCCGTTGATGTGATTTTGCGTGACGTTCAAGCTTATTCTATTGTGCGATGGATGAAAGAGGGCTGAAACCTTTTATTCTTCAACTACCCATTCGTAAAAAGGTTTGGCCTGGACCCGTATGTGGTCGAATCGAAACTCAAACGTGTTGGCAATGGTCAAAACCGTGATTTTACGGGCTTTGAGTCGATCCAGTTCCGACCCCGCCTTCGCGATTTTCTGGGCGGTTCCCTCCGGATTGGCAAAAGGTGAGAGAAGATAGGCGTGGCGTTCGAGCGGATCGAAAAGGTCGATGCCGTCGCTCCATGTCATTTCGGGTGTCAAATGGTGCAGACGTTGGGCGGCGATGGTATAAAGCTGTCCCATCAGGGATTTTTCAAAATACATGGATGCCGGGAGCGCAAAATCGAAAAGCAGAAGACGACGGGCGGCTTTGGGACGGTCCGTTTTGGCGACCCATTGCAGGATGCCCCGCATCTCCCACCGCTTCAGGGTAGCGTAGAGCCTGTCTTTGGATAGGGCGTGATCTCTTTTGAGCAGGGTGTAGATATGGTGCGGTGTGACGCTTTTGCCGTTGAACGCGGCCAATACTTTGAAAAGTTGCCGTTCGAGAGGATCGGGAAAGAGCCGCCTGACGGTTTCGTGGAGGCGCAGAGTGATGAGAGATTCAGCGGTTTTGGCCATATGGGGCAATCGGCCGGTTTTGAGGTAGAGAGAGAAGGAGTGTTGGGGTTGAAGATGGCGTGTCTCGAAGGCCAGGAACTCCTCGAAATCGAGAGGGGAGACCGGGAGCTTCGGCAAAAGCGGAAAGCCTTCCAGCGGTTGCTGAGAAAGCAGAAGTACCTGACGGCATTTGGGCAGAAAAGGGGGTGTGTCAAGACAGTGGTCGAGTATTACCGTCTCGATTCCATGGGTGTCGATGAAATCCTGAAGGTTGGCATAGAGGCTCTTCTCGTCGATACGGGGATCGGAAAGATCAATATAGAGGGAACGCCGTCCGGGCAGACGCTGCAGGTGGTCGAGGGCCAGCCAGGTTTTGCCGCAAAGCGGAGGGCCGTGAAGATTGAGAGAGTAGGAGGGAATCTCGTATTTGCGCTCCACGAAGCCCACCGGTCGGGGGGCGAGTTCGTAGAACGCTTCCAGTTGGTGCATGGGCCGGTCAGCCCATTTTCAGTCCCACAAAGAATCCGGCGACGGCCGAGCCGCTACCCGCCGCGCCGAAAGCGGAGAGCCGGTCTTTGAGGAAAAGGGCGAATTGTTTGAAATAGCCGGATCCGGTGGTGACGGTGTGCTCCAGCTGATCGGGATGCAACTCCACCACGTGGATCTGGCTGAGCGCGAAGGTCAGGGCGATGGCGGCACCCATAAGGAAAAGGAGAATTTTGAAGCTCTTTTTCAAAAAATAGCCTACCGCCAGGCCGATCAGAAATCCGGAACCCATATTGAGGTAGGGAAGATCCGGGAGTTGTTGGGCGAATGAGGTGGTCGTGTTGCTTTCCATTGCCGGTTTGGAGTCCTTCCTGATTTTTTGCGTGTCGTAATTGTAGCAGGTTTGCCTATGCCTCTTCAATTTTTGAGAAACTTTTCCTTCTAATAAGGAAATATTTTTCAGAACACAAAGGAGAAAACCCCGGAAATACTTGCCTTTGCGATTTTCTTTATGTATAATCTTGGCTCCAAAAAGCGTTGGTGCCAAAACCAACAAGTTCTTTTAAGGGAAAAACCTATGGAAAAAATTCGACTTAAGCTCAAAGCGTACGACCACCGTGTGCTTGATCGCTCAGTTGCCGCCATTGTCGAAGCGGTTAAACGGACGGGCGCGGAAATTCGCGGACCCATTCCTATGCCTACCAAGATCCGACGCTATACCGTGCTCAGATCGCCTCACATCAACAAAGATTCTCGTGAACAGTTTGAAATTCGTATCCATGCGCGTATGATCGATATCGTTTCCGCGACGCCGGATACCGTCGATTCGCTGATGAAACTCGACCTGGCGCCGGAAGTGGATGTCGAAGTCCGATCTATGGGTAACAAGGGGTAAAAGTTATGGAATTTATCGTAGAAAAAATCGGTATGAGCCGAACGATCAGCGTACCGAGCACGCCGGTGACGCTCCTGAAAGTACGGGAGGTCAAAGTGTGTGAGGTGGGCGAAGACGGCCGCGCCATCGTCGCCTATGCCGACGGCAAAAAACGCAACAAAGCGGTTGAGGGTCAGCAGAAAAAGTATGGCCTCAGCCCCGAATTCAACCGTTTCGCCACCCTCAAAGTGGCCAATACCGAAGCGGGCGACCTGGATCTTTCGCCTTTGAGCGAAGCCAAAAAGGTCAAGTGTACCTTTACCAGCAAGGGGCGCGGTTTCAGCGGTGTCATGAAACGCTGGAACTTTGCCGGCGGTCCCCGCAGCCACGGTTCACGTTTCCACCGTGCGCCCGGTTCCATCGGTAACTGTGAATGGCCCGGCCGCGTACAACCCGGACAAAAGATGCCCGGTCAGTACGGCAACGCCAAAGTGACCGTCAAAAACGAAATCGTCTCTTTCGATCCCGAAAACGGGATCCTCGTCGTCAAGGGTGCCGTACCCGGCCCCAACGGCGGAATGGGACGTGTAAGGATCAGTAAATGAGCAAAGCAGTAGTTTTGAACGAAAACCTGGACAAAGCGGGTGAGGCGGAACTGCCCGCCGCTTTTCTTGAGGCGAGCGCCCACAACCTGTATCTGTACGTCAAGTCCTATCAGGCGGCGCTGCGGGCCAATACCGCCCACACCAAAAACCGTTCCGCGGTCAGCGGCGGCGGCAAGAAGCCCTGGAGCCAAAAGGGTCGCGGCGGCGCCCGCGCCGGCTCCATCCGCTCTCCGCTCTTTGTCGGCGGCGGCGTGGCGTTCGGCCCCAAAGCCAACCGCAACTATAACCAGAAGGTCAACAAAAAGCAGAAGCGCCTGGCGCTGATGCACGCCCTGGCGGAAAAAGCGGCCAATGGCCAGCTCTTTGTGGTAGACGCCATCGAAGTAGCCAGCGGCAAAACCAAAGACGCGGCGGCCATGATGAAAAAACTGGGCGCGCGCGACGCGCTGTGGGTCAAGTCATTGATTGACGAGAAGACCTACCTGGCGTTTAGAAACCTTCCCGACTGCTATCTGATCGAAGAGAACGAGCTCAACGGCTATCTGGCCGCCGCCTACCGCGCGGTGGTTATCGAGAAAGCGGTTTGGGACAATTTGACGAAAGAGGGCTGAGATGGCTGATATTACCGATATTAAATCAATCGTATATACGGAAAAGAGTCTGGGCCTTCAGGAAGAGGGCGTCATCGTGGTGCAAACTTCGCCGAAAGTGACCAAAAACCAGCTCAAGGCGATCTTCAAGGAGTATTTCGGCGTCAACCCGCTGAAGGTCAACTCCCTTCGCCAGAGCGGCAAGGTCAAGCGTTTCCGCGGACGTGAAGGCAAGCGCCCCGACTTTAAAAAGTTCTATGTGAAGCTGCCGGAAGGCGCCAACATCGAGAGCCTGAGCGCGTAAGGAAGAGAAGATGGGAATCAAAACATTCAAACCGTACACTCCGAGCCGACGCTTTATGAGCGTCATCGAGAGCAGTGACATCACCAGCAAACCGACGGTTCGCAAGCTTCTGAAAAAGCTGCCGGCCAAAGCGGGACGGAACAACCGCGGCCGTATCACCAGCCGCCACAAAGAGGCGGGCGCGAAGAAGCTTTACCGTGTCATTGACTTCAAGCGCAACAAATTCGGTGTCGAAGGCACCGTCGCGACCGTCGAGTACGATCCGTATCGCAACTGCCGCATCTGCCTGGTGCACTACGCGGACGGCGACAAACGCTATATCCTTCAGCCCAGCGGACTGAAGGTGGGTGACAAAGTTCAGGCCGCCGAAGCGGGTCTGGATATTAAGCCCGGCAACGCGATGAAACTCAAAAACATCCCTGTCGGTACCCTGGTGCACAACATCGAGATGAAACCGGGCAAAGGCGGCCAACTGGTTCGCAGCGCCGGCGGTTACGCGCAGATCATGGGTCGGGAAGGCAAGTATGTCATCATCCGTATGCCCAGTTCCGAGATGCGCAAAATCCTGGGTGAGTGCATGGCCACTGTCGGTACCGTGGGCAATGAAGAGTTCGCCAACATGGTCATCGGCAAAGCGGGCCGTAACCGCCATCGCGGTATTCGTCCGCAAACCCGCGGTTCCGCGATGAACCCGGTTGACCACCCCCACGGCGGTGGTGAAGGCAAGACCAACTCCGGTCGCCATCCCGTCACCCCCTGGGGTATGCCGACCAAAGGCTTCAAGACCCGTCGCAAGAAGGCCAGTGACAAACTGATCATTTCTCGACGCAAGAAAAAATAAGAGGATAGGTAGACATGGCACGATCGATTAAAAAAGGTCCTTTTATCGACGAGCACCTGATGAAAAAGGTGCTTAAAGCGAAAGAGACCGGTGATAACAAACCGATTAAGACCTGGTCACGCCGAAGCACCATCTTCCCGGAGATGATCGGTTTGACCATCAACGTCCACAACGGACGGCAGTTCGTTCCCGTATATATCACGGAGAACCACGTCGGGTACAAACTGGGCGAATTCGCCCCCACCCGCACCTTCCGCGGCCACAAAGGCTCGGTACAGAAAAAGATCGGGAAGTAAGGGGTAGCGCATGAGTAAAGCAGTACTGAAATTCATCCGCCTCAGCCCGACCAAAGCCCGTCTGATCGCCCGTGAAGTGCAGGGAATGAACGCGGAACTGGCACTTGCCAGCCTGGAGTTCATGCCCAATAAGGCGGCCAAAGTGATCGCCAAAGTGATCGCTTCCGCCGTCGCCAACGGCGGTTACGAGCCCGAAGAGTGCGTCATCTCTTCCTGCCGCGTTGACAAAGGGCCGGTTCTCAAGCGCTGGAAACCCCGCGCACGGGGCCGCGCGTCACGGATCATGAAACCGACATCGCACGTGATGGTCGAAGTTACTGAAGCGAAGGATAAGTAATGGGTCAGAAAGTCAATCCGATTGGTTTGCGCCTCGGCATCAACCGCAACTGGTCAAGCCGCTGGTATCCCAACTGGCAGCGTGTCCCGGCATTTGTTGCCGAGGATGACAAAATCCGCAAGTTCCTGAAAAAAGAGCTCTATTATGCGGGTATCGCCGATATCATCATCGAGCGAACCGCCAAGAGACTGCGCGTCACGATCGTCGCGGCGCGCCCCGGTATTATCATCGGAAAAAAAGGCGCGGATATCGAGAAGCTCAAAACCCGCCTGCAAAACATGGTGCAAAAGCCGGTCTCTCTGAATATCCGTGAAGAGAAGCGGCCCCAGGCCAACGCCCAATTGGCGGCCGAAAACATCGCCACGCAGCTGGAGCGCCGTATCGCTTTCCGCCGCGCCATGAAAAAGACAATCCAAGCCGCCCAGAAAGCGGGCGTCAAGGGAATCAAGGTTCAGGTGGCCGGTCGTCTGGGCGGTGCCGAAATGGCCCGCACCGAGTGGTATCTGGAGGGTCGTGTGCCGCTGCATACCCTTCGCGCCAAGATCGACTACGGTTTTGCCCAGGCCTATACCACCTACGGCATCATCGGGGTGAAAGTCTGGATCTTCAAAGGTGAGGTTCTGCAAAAGGGCATTCAGCCCGAGCCCGTCGAAGAGAAACGCGGACGCCGCGCGCCGCGCCGAAGGAGTTAAGTTATGTTGATGCCCAAACGTACCAAGTACCGCAAGCAGCAAAAAGGCCGCAACCGCGGCAAAGCCTATCGCGGCAATCAGCTGGCTTTCGGAAGCATCGGAATCAAGGCCATTGAGCACGGTCGCATCGACAGCCGCCAGATTGAGGCGGCGCGGGTTGCGATGACCCGTCACGTCAAGCGGACCGGTAAGGTCTGGATTCGTGTTTTCCCGGACAAACCCATTACCGCCAAGCCCCTTGAAACCCGGATGGGTAAAGGTAAAGGCGGCGTAGACAAGTGGGTCATGAATATCAAGCCCGGCCGCATCATTTACGAAATGGCGGGCGTGAACGAAGCGCTGGCCCGCGAGGCGTTGACGCTGGCAATGCACAAATTGCCTTTCAAAACCAAAATCGTAACGCAAGAGGCGAGCAATGAAATATACTGAGATCGCAGAAAAGAGCCGCGAAGAGCTCGAGAAGATGTTGAAAGAGAAGAAGATGGAGCTGTTTGAGCTCAAACTCAAGCTCAAAACGATGCAGCTTTCCAATCCGAACGAGATTCGCGCTTGCCGCAAGGACATCGCGCGGATCAAGACGGCCATCAACGCGCAAAGAGAAGCATAAGGATTTATCATGGCGTCACATAAACGTATCATTCAAGGAACCGTCATTAAAAAAGCGGGTGAGAAGACGGCGACCGTTCTGGTCGAGCGTCGCATCATGCACCCCCGCTATCACAAAACGGTCAAACGCTTTAAAAAATATCTCATTCACGACGAGCGCAACGAAACCAACGTCGGCGACGTGGTATCCGCCATTGAGTGCCGGCCGATCTCCAAGCGTAAATCGTTCCGCCTCAAAGAGATCGTGAGCAGAGGAGTCGGATCATGATTCAGAGCTTCACCCGCCTCAACGTCGCGGACAACAGCGGCGCCAAAGAGATCATGTGTATCAAAGTGCTGGGCGGCAGCAAGCGGCGTTACGCCAGCGTGGGCGATGTCATCGTCGCTTCCGTCAAGAAAGCGCTGCCCAACGGCAAAGTGAAAAAAGGCCAGGTGGTCAAAGCGGTTATCGTGCGGACCAAAAAAGAGATTCAGCGTGAAAACGGCTCTTTGATCCGCTTCGACGATAACGCGGCGGTCATCCTGGACAACAAACGTGAGCCGATCGGTACCCGTATCTTCGGGCCTGTCAGCCGTGAAGTACGCTATGCCAACTTCATGAAGATCGTCTCCCTCGCACCGGAGGTTCTGTAATGGCAACGAAATTCAAGATCAAAAAGGGCGATACCGTCGAGATTATCGCCGGTGATGACAAGGGCAAAACCGGCACCGTCCTGCAGGTTCTGCCCAAGAAAGAGGCCGTGATCGTCGAAGGGTGCAAAGTCGCCAAGAAAGCAATCAAGCCGAGCGAGCAGAATCCCGAAGGCGGATTTGTCAACAAGGAGATGCCCATTCACATCTCCAACGTTCGCAAAGTAGAAGGTGAATAAGATGTTCAGACTCAAAGAGAAATACAAAGAGCTCAAACCGGCCCTGATGGAAGAGCTGGGACTGGAAAACCCCATGCTGATTCCGGCGATCGAAAAGATCGTCATCAGCGTCGGTTGCGGCGACGATGCCAAAGACAGCAAGGTGATTCAGAATATCGCCGATACCATCAGCATTATCGCCGGCCAGAAAGCGGTGGTGGTGCCGGCCCGCAAATCGGTCGCCGGATTCAAAGTCCGTGAAGGAATGCCCGTCGGCGTCAAAGTGACCCTGCGCGGTAACATGATGTACAACTTTCTGGATAAACTCATCTCCATCGCGCTGCCGCGCGTGAAGGACTTCCGCGGAGTTTCCCGCAACGGATTCGACGGTCGCGGTAACTACAACTTCGGTCTGGATGAGCAGCTCATTTTCCCGGAAGTGGAGTATGACGACATCATCAAACAGCACGGTATGAATATCACCATCGTTACCACGACCGACAGTGACAAAGCGGCATTCGCGCTTCTGGAGAAGCTGGGTATGCCTTTTGCAAAAGGACGACAAAATGGCTAAAAAATCGATGATTGCCAAGCAACAGCGAAAACCCAAATTCAAAGTCCGTGCCTATACGCGCTGCAACATCTGCGGCCGTCCGCACTCGGTGTACAGGGACTTCGGCATCTGCCGGGTCTGTCTGCGCAAAATGGCTAGCGAAGGTCTTCTTCCTGGCGTCAAAAAAGCAAGCTGGTAAGGAGATAGCATGGTGAACGATCTGATTGCAGACTCTTTGACGCGTATCAGAAACGCATCAATGCGGCGGCTGGAAGTGACCAACCTGATGTACAGCAAAATGATCGAAGCGATCATGAAGATTTTTCAGGAAAAAGGTTACATCGAAAGTTACAAAGTGGTTGACAACGACGGCAAAAAGAGTATCAATGTGGTACTCAAGTACGATGAAGACGGCCGCAGCGTCATCAACGAAGTCAAGCGTATCTCCAAACCCGGCCGCCGTGTCTACAAGGGTAAAGAGGAGATCAAACGCTTCAAAAACGGCTACGGCACCATTGTCGTCAGCACATCTCAGGGCGTACTGGCCAATGATGAGGCGTACAAGCGCGGCATCGGCGGCGAAGTGCTTTGTAGCATCTGGTAAGGAAAGAAAATGTCACGTATAGGAAAGAAACCGATTGATATCCCGGCCGGCGTGGACGTGAAGGTCGAGGGTACAGAAGTTGTCGTTTCCAAAGGCAAAGATGTCAAGCGGCTCGATACCCACGGCCGCGTGGCGATCGAGGTTACGGATAAAGAGATCATCTTTCACCGCAAAGGTGAGGACAAAGCCAGTAGCGCTTTCTGGGGAACCTACCGGGCGCTGACGCAGAACATGATCATCGGCCTGACCCAGGGTTTTGAAAAGAAACTGGAGATCAACGGGGTCGGTTATCGCGCGGCTGTCAAAGGCAAGACGCTGGAGCTTCAACTGGGCTTTTCGCACCCGGTTATCTACAACATTCCCGACGGTATCGAGATCGCCGTGGAGAAGAACATCATCAGCGTCAAGGGTACCGACAAACAGAAAGTCGGTCAGGTAGCCGCCGAGATTCGCGCCTTCCGTCCGCCGGAGCCCTACAAAGGCAAGGGCGTGAAGTATGTGGATGAAGTGATTCTCCGCAAAGCCGGTAAAACAGGTAAGTAAGGGTAGAAAATGAACAGAACACTGCTTTTGAAGAAAAACGCGCAGCGCGCCAAACGGAAAGCCCGCGTACGCGGCAAGATTTTCGGTACCGCCGAAAAGCCGCGCGTCACCATTTTCCGCTCCAACAAACACATCTATGCCCAGGCGATCGACGATACGGCCGGCCACACGCTGGCCGCCGCGGACGGACGCGCCATGGGGCTGAAAGCCAACAAAGAGGCGGCGGCCAAAGTGGCCGAGGCTCTGGCTTCCAAGATGAAAGAGAAGGGTCTGGAGACAGCGGTTTTCGATCGCAACGGTTATATCTATCACGGTGTGGTCGCGGCATTCGCCGACGCTTTGCGTGAAAACGGAATCAAGGTGTAAGGGTAGCATGATGGAAAATATTAACAGAGAAGACTTCGAAGAGGTCATCGTCAACATCGGCCGTGTCACGAAAGTCGTCAAGGGCGGTCGCCGCTTCCGGTTTACCGCTCTGGTTGTTGTGGGCGACCGCAACGGAACGGTAGGTTTCGGTATGGGTAAAGCCAAAGAGGTGCCCGACGCGATTCGCAAGGGGATCGACGAGGCGTTCAAAAACCTGGTGAAGGTGAACCTCAAGGGTTCGACCATCGCCCACGATATCGAGCACAAATACAACGCCAGCCGCATCCTGCTCAAACCGGCCAGCGAAGGTACCGGGGTTATCGCCGGTGGTGCCGCGCGTCCCGTTTTGGAACTGGCCGGCGTGAAGGATATTCTGGCCAAATCTCTCGGCTCCAACAATCCCAACAACCTGGTTCGCGCCACGGTTGAGGCGTTGAGCCGCATCAAAGGATAAGCGATGTCACTGCACAATCTTACCAACGCACCCGGCAGTACCAAAAACCGCAAACGTGTCGGTCGCGGTCAGGGCAGCGGGATGGGCAAAACGGCCACCCGCGGCAACAAAGGCCAAAAAGCGCGGACCGGCTACAAGCAAAAGCGCGGTTTCGAGGGCGGTCAGCAGCCCATCCAGCGCCGTCTTCCGAAGGTCGGCTTCCGCTCCAAGGTGGAAAAGCCCTACGTTATCAACGTCGAGCGCTTTCCCGCCATTGCCGAGCTGGACGAGATCACCATGGAGACCCTTGCGACCGTTCACAAGATCAAGGGCCAGCACAAGCGCGTTAAATTGATCGGCAAAGCAGCCCGCGAGCTTGCCGCCAAAATCAAAGACGAGCGAATCACCACCAGCGGAAAATAACCATGACAAAGTCATTGGTCAACAAAATCCTCATTACGCTGGGATTTTTGTTGGCATACCGGATTCTGGCCTACGTGCCGGTTCCGGGTGTCAACGTGGATGTCATCAAAGAGTTTTTCGATTCCAACGCCAACAACGCCCTGGGCATGGTCAATATGTTCAGCGGTAACGCCGTCCGGCGCCTGAGTATCATCTCCCTGGGTATCATGCCCTATATCACCGCCTCCATTATTATGGAACTTCTCGCCGCAACCTTTCCCGAATTGGCCAAAATGAAAAAAGAGCGTGACGGTATGACCAAGTATATGCAGATCATCCGCTACGCCACCATCGCCATTACGCTGGTTCAGGCCGTGGGTGTGGCCATCGGACTGCAAAGCCTGACAGGCCGGGGCGGTGAGAGCGCCATCATGATCGACTCGACCACATTCATCATTATGGCGGCCTTTTCGATGTTGACGGGTACAATGCTTTTGATGTGGATCGGTGAGCAGATCACCCAGCGGGGTGTGGGCAACGGTATCTCGCTCATTATCTTCGCCGGAATTGTGAGCTCCATTCCTACCGCCATCGGCGGAACGATCAACCTGGTCAACACCGGTGAGCTCAACTTCCTGGTCGTGTTGGCGATTCTTGCCATCATCATCGCCACCGTCGGCTTCATTATCTATGTGGAACTGGGGGAACGGCGGGTGCCGGTGAGCTATTCGCGCAAGGTGATGATGCAAAACCAGAACAAGCGGGTGATGAACTATATTCCCATCAAGCTGAACCTCTCAGGCGTTATTCCGCCCATCTTCGCCTCAGCGATTTTGATGTTCCCCAGCACTATTCTGCAGGCATCGACCAACCCGATCATCCAGAAAATTTCCGATTTTCTCAACCCCAACAGTTACACCTTCAACATCATGATGTTCCTGTTGGTAATCTTCTTTGCCTACTTCTATGCTTCCATTGTCTTTAACGCCAAGGATATCGCCGACAACCTCAAACGCCAGGGCGGCTTTATTCCCGGCGTACGGCCCGGTGAGAGTACGGCGGAGTTTTTGAACGAAGTGGCCAGTCGCCTGACCTTCTGGGGGGCGATCTACCTGGCCATCATCTCCACGCTTCCCTGGGTTTTGGTCAAGAGCATGGGGGTTCCCTTCTACTTCGGCGGCACCGCGGTGCTGATCGTGGTGCAGGTGGCCCTGGATACCATGCGAAAGATCGAAGCCCAGATCTACATGAGCAAATATGAAACGCTCAGCGCGGTAGGGCTCTGATGGGTATTGCCATCCGCAAGCGGGGCGACATCGAAAAACTTCGTGTCGCCAACCGCATTGTGGGCGAGACCCTCGCCTATTTGCAAGAGAGTGTCAAACCCGGCATGACACTCAAAGAGATCGACGCCATGGGTGAGGCCTTTTTGCGCAAACAGGGTGCCCGCCCCTCCTTCAAAGGCCTCTACGGTTTTCCCGCCGCCGTCTGCACCTCTTTGAACGAAGTGATTATCCACGGTATTCCCGACGATACGGTTGTCAAAGAGGGCGATATCCTGGGGCTGGATATCGGTACCGAGGTAAACGGCTGGTACGGTGACGCGGCCGTCACCATGCCGATCGGCGGTGTCAGCGAGGAAGATGAACGACTGATCATGTGCGCCAAAGAGGCCCTTTATCACGCCATTGACGTGATCAAACCCGGATTGCGCTTCAAAGAGCTCAGCCTGGAACTTCAGCGTTTTATCGAAGGGCGGGGATATAAGCCTTTGCTCAACTTTTGCGGGCACGGTATCGGGCGCAAGCCCCACGAGGAGCCGGAGATCCCCAACTATCTTGAACACGGCTCACCCAAGAGCGGGCCCAAAATCAAAAACGGCATGGTCTTTTGCATTGAGCCGATGATCTGCCAAAAGAGCGGCGTGCCCAGGATTTTGGAGGATAAGTGGTCGGTGGTGAGCGAAGACGGCAAACGCACCAGCCACTATGAACATACGGTGGCCGTCATTGACGGCAAAGCGGAAATACTTTCGCAACCCTAAGGAGAGAAAATGGCAAAAGATGATGTAATCGAGATTGACGGCAAGGTGATCGAAGCCCTGCCCAACGCGACCTTTCGGGTGGAGTTGGACAACGGGCACGTGATTTTGTGTCATATCGCCGGCAAGATGCGTATGCACTATATCCGAATCCTTCCCGGTGACAGGGTGAAAGTGGAGTTGACGCCCTACAGCCTCGACAAAGGTCGCATAACCTATCGGTATAAGTGACCTGTAAGTTGGCTTAAGGTATCATTCCATCCCCTTTTCCATCTACGTGAAGGAGTTTTGCATAAGGCGCACTGCTTATGCAAGGGTCGGTTTGGCAGACATTCGCCAAACCTGTTTCGGGGACAAATTCCAAAATTTTGGGTTTGTTGTTCAGTGCAAAACCGCGAAGGCGGTTTTTTGAGCGGGTAACAGGTAGCGGGGAGCGGGCAGACCGTCGCTTTCACGGCGTATGTACCGCTTCTTGCTGTTTCTTTACAGTCGCTCAAGGTTTACAGGTATGCGTTGCTCTGTGTCTGTCCCATAAGAGGCATGTTTCGCCTCTACTGATGAAAAAGCGAAGCGCCTTTCATCGAAGCCGCGCCAGCGCGGCGGGCCCGCTGCCGAAGCGGACGCAGAGTCATCGTAGTCAAAGCGGCTTTGCCGTTTTGGCGTGTAAAGGAGTCAATAATGAAAGTCAGACCTTCGGTTAAGAAGATGTGCGACAAATGCAAGATCATCAAACGCAAAGGCATTGTTCGCGTCATCTGTGTCAACCCCAAACACAAACAGAGACAAGGATAAAAGATGGCACGTATTGCAGGTGTTGATCTTCCCAAGAAGAAACGGATGGAGTATGCGCTGACATACATCTACGGCATCGGCCTCACCACATCCCGCAAAATTCTGGACGCGACCGGTATCAGCTATGACAAGCGCGTCTATGAACTGAGCGAAGAAGAGGCGGCGGCCATCCGCAAAGAGATCCAGGAAAACTACATGGTGGAAGGGGATCTGCGGAAAAAAGTGGCCATGGACATCAAAGCTCTGATGGACCTGGGGAACTACCGCGGCCTTCGCCATCGGCGCGGACTGCCCGTACGGGGTCAGAAAACCAAGACCAACGCCCGCACCCGCAAGGGTAAGCGTAAAACCGTCGGCGCGGCAAGCAAGTAAGGAGTAGCACGTGGCAAAACGTAAAGCAACCAGAAAAAAGGTCGTCAAAAAGAATATCGCCCGTGGCGTTGTCTATATTACGGCAACCTATAACAACACGGTCATTACCGTCACCGACGAAGCCGGTAACGTCATTGCCTGGAGCAGTGCCGGTTCACTCGGTTTCAAAGGTAGCAAAAAATCGACCCCTTACGCCGCCCAGCAGGCAGTGGAAGACGCCATGGCCAAAGCGATGGAACACGGCATCAAAGAGGTGGGCATCAAAGTGCAGGGCCCCGGCAGCGGCCGCGAAACGGCTGTAAAGAGTGTCGGCGCTATTGAGGGCATTCGCGTGATGTGGTTCAAAGATATCACACCGCTTCCGCATAACGGCTGTAGACCGCCGAAACGACGACGAGTATAAGGGGACGAGATGGCACGATATAGAGGACCTGTAGAGAAGATCGAACGCCGCCTGGGTGTGAGTCTCGGACTCAAGGGTGAAAGACGTCTGGCGGGCAAGAGCGCCCTGGACAAACGCCCCTACGCACCCGGTCAGCATGGACAAAGACGCGCGAAAATCAGCCAGTACGGCCTGCAACTGCGCGAGAAACAGAAAGCCAAGTATATGTACGGTGTCGCGGAGAAGCAATTCCGCCGACTTTTCAAAGACGCCAGCCGCATGGACGGCAACACCGGGGAGAACCTGATCGCCCTGCTGGAGCGCCGGCTGGACAACGTGGTTTATCGGATGGGATTTGCCACGACCCGCGCGTTTGCACGCCAATTGGTAACCCACGGTCACGTGCTTGTTGACGGCAAACGGGTCAACATTCCCTCCTACCGCGTCAAACCCGGTCAGAAGATCGAGATTCGCGAAAAGAGTAAAAACAATCCGCAGATCCAGCGGGCCATGGAGTTGACCCGTCAAACCGGTATCGCCCCGTGGGTTGACGTGGATCACGACAAAGTATTCGGCATCTTTACCCGGATCCCCGAACGTGAAGAGGTCGTTATTCCTGTAGAAGAGCGTCTGATCGTCGAGCTTTACAGCAAATAAAACCCATAAGCGAGTTGCCCATGAAACGAATCAAAACATCACCCTTTATGCCGAGCGAGGTCGAGATCGAGCAGACCGGAGAGAACCGGATGCGCATTGTCGCCTACCCCTTCGAGACGGGGTACGCGGTCTCTTTGGCCCATCCGATCCGCAGGCTGCTGTTGGGCAGCACCATCGGATACGCGCCGATCGGCATCAAAATCGAAGGGGCCTCGCACGAATTTGATTCCATCCGCGGTATGCTTGAGGATGTGGCGGTTTTCATCATCAATCTCAAGAACCTGCGATTTAAAATCAAGGGAGATGAGAAAGAGGTGGAAGTGAGCTACAGCTTCAGCGGCCCGATGGAGATTACCGGCGCCGACCTGGCCAACGACCAGGTGGAAGTGGTTACGCCCGACGGTTTTCTGGCCACCCTCAACGAAGACGCCGAACTCAACTTCAGTATTCTCATTCATCAGGGTATCGGCTATGTGCCCAGTGAAGATCTGCGCGACGCGTTACCGGAAGGCTACATCGCGCTGGATGCGTTCTTTACGCCGGTGCGTGCCGCCAACTACACCATCGAGAATATGCTGGTTGAGGACAATCCCAACTACGAGAAGATCGTTTTCGATATCGAGACCGACGGGCAGATCGACCCGGTGACGGCGTTTAAACACACCATCGAGGTGATGTATCGCCAGATGAGTGTCTTCAACAATATTCTTGACATCGACGTGGCCGCCGATACCGCGGCCAAGACCGAAGAGGCGCCGATTGTCAAAAAACTGATGCAAGGCCTCGACGCCCTGGGCCTGAGCGCCAGAAGCTTCAACTCTTTGGAGCGTGCCGGTATCAAGTTTATCGGTGAACTGGTTCTGATGAGCGAAAACGAACTCAAAGAGATCAAGAACCTGGGCAAAAAATCGCTGGAAGAGATCAAAGCGAAACTGGAAGAGGCGGGTTTCCCCGTCGATACCGAACTGGACGACGAGGCGGCCGAGCAACTCAAAAACCGCATCGAATCGCATAAAAACCAAACCAACGAAGGATAAAGACGATGAGACATCGACATGGATATCGCAAACTGAGCCGTACCTCCTCTCATCGCGCTGCTTTGCTTAAAAACCTTTCGATCGCTCTGATCGAGCACGGTCGGATCGAAACGACGCTGGCCAAGGCCAAGACGCTTCGCAGCGTATTCGAGAAGATGGTCACCCGGGCCAAAGCAGGCGATTTTAACGCGCATCGCGCCGTTTTTGCCAAACTGCAAGACAAAAAAGCCACCAAAAAGATGGTGGAAGAGATCGCGCCCAAGTATGCCGATCGCAACGGTGGATATACCCGTATCATCAAAACACGCCAGCGCCGCGGAGACTCCGCGGAGATGGCGATTATCGAGCTGGTATAATCCTCTCGCTTCCCCTTCGGGGGAAGAAATATCCCCTCCTTTTCTACCTTCTTCTTTCCTGAATTTTTTTTGTTGCCAAAGTAGCGCTTTTTTGTTATGATTAGCGCGATTTCCCATCCCAACGAGGAGCGCGCCATGATCCCGTTTTCCGACGACGAACTCTTTTCGGCCGTGGCGGCGGTGATTGACAAGATTCGTCCTTCCCTTGCCCTTGACGGCGGCGGTATCGTACTGCTTGGGGTGAAGGAGGGACGCGTCTATGTGCAGTTACAGGGCGCGTGTGTGGGTTGCGCCAGCAGTCAAGAGACGCTCAAGTACGGTGTGGAGCGGCAGATTCGGATTGAGATCCATCCCGAGATCGAGGTGGTGAACGTGCCGTCTGGGATGGAAGATCGTTGGGACCAGATCGGTTAGGAGTCAAAGAGAGGATGAAAGAGACGCAACTGCAAAAACGTCTGGAGTTGGCCGAGAACTCTTTTTACAGAGGCGAGTATGAAGAGGCGATGCGCCATTACGGGCTGGTTTTGAAAGACCATCCCGATTCCAAAGAGGCCAAAATCGGCGCCATTTTGACCGATATCGCGATTGAAAACGATGAAGAGGGACAGGCGCTTTTTGAGTATTACCAGGTGCTCAAGAGCGAAGAGAACGAGGAGGCCGAAGCGATTATCGAGTCGATGATCGACTCCTTTGACGGGACGTTGGAGAAGATTTCACAGATTCTTGAAGGGGCGCTCAACTTGAAAGAGGAGCCGACGGAGGGGATCGGTTACGAGGATTTCAAGGAGTTGGTGGCCCTGCGGGGCAGTTTTCGGCGTGCCTTTGAGGATATTATGTTCTCTACCCGCGTGGTGATCACGGAAAAAGAGGATCTGCTCGATTTCATCAACCGGCTGGTGGACAACGGGTTTGACGAGATGGCGCTGCGTTACATCGAGGGGGCGGCGGTGGCTTTTCCGGCCGAGGAGAAGATCAGGGAGCTGATCGATAAGCTGAAGGAGAGCAAGTGACCGTCGATTTTGGGGGTGATGTCGGCGTGGTCACCGACGACAGCCGCTCTGCGGGCCCGGATCGGGCCTTTTTGGCGACCAAACTCAACCGCGCCTATCACGACGAGGCGGCCAAAGCGGGCGCGCGGTTGGTGGAAGCGGCCCAATTGATCCGTTCGCTGGGACTGGAGGATGTGGAGGTGGTGGGCGTCAGCGGTACCAACGGCAAAACCACCACCGCCGCGGCCATCTATTCGTTACTGCTTGACCTGGATTACAAGGCGGCGCTCCAGGGGACACGGGGCTTTTTTGTCAACGACGAGAAGCTGGAGGAAAAGTCGCTGACCACGCCGCCTGTGTTGGCGACGATTCGCAATCTGTGGGAGGCCAAACAGCGCGGGGCGGAGTTTTTTGTGATGGAGGTGAGCTCCCACGCCATTGACCAAAACCGTATCGACGGATTGCGCTTTTCACTGAAAGTGCACACCAACGTCACCAGCGATCATCTTGATTACCACAAGACGGTGGAGAACTACCGGGCCGTCAAGAGCCGTTTCTTTTCCGACGAGAGCAGAAAGCTGATCAACCGGGATGACGAAGCGCTGAAGTTCAACCCCAAAAACGCCTACGGTTACGCCCTTGAAAATCCTGCCACCTACAAGGTGATGGCCTATACCCTGGGCGGAGGGGTCAGCGGCGTGATTCAGCATTTTAACGAGGTGGCGACCTTTGAGACGCCGCTACAGGGCCACTTTAACCTCTACAACATCACCGCCGCCATCGCCGCGGTTCATCTGCTCACCGGTGAGGATCTGGGCGATATCTGTGAGGCGGCCGAAAATTTCGGCGGCGTGGCGGGACGGATGGAAAAGATCAGCGACGATCCGCTGGTGATTGTCGATTTCGCCCACACCGAAGACGGTATTCGGCAGGTGCTGGACTCGCTGAAAGAGAAGGAATTGCGGGTGGTGTTCGGTGCCGGCGGCGACAGGGACCGCACCAAGCGCCCGAAGATGGGCGCAGCCGCCGCGGGCCTGGCCAAAAAGATCTACCTCACCAGCGACAACCCCCGCAGCGAGGATCCGGTCCGCATCATTGACGAGATTGCCGAAGGGATCCATGAAAAGGAGAAGGTGGTTAAGATTGTGGATCGGCGGGAGGCGATCAGGCAGGCGTTGGCAGACCTGCAACCCGGGGAAGCTTTGCTGGTGCTGGGCAAAGGGGATGAGACCTACCAGGAGATTGGCGGCCAAAAGATCCCGTTTGATGACAGGGAAGTGATACGCGAGCTGTTAGGCTTGTCAAAATAGGGTAAAATATCGGTATCAAGACCCCTTAAGAGGGGAAGATTATAATTTGGAGAAAATTTATCTGAATTAAGGAGCATGGTATGGGTATTCCTCAACCGGCGTTTTACATCTTCAAGTGCGAGCAATCGGCCCCTCCGGGTATGCCTCGCCCCAGTTGTGTCACCAACGAGACCCGTGACATTTTTCAGCACCTGGCCCAGCGGCTGATGGAAAAGGGGCTCATCGCTACCGTTCAGCCGGTGCGCACGGGGTGTCTGAACCGCTGTCAATACGGTCCGGTGATGCTGGTAGAGCCGGGACACGTGATGTACGCGCACCTGACCAAAGAAAAAATCGACCGCATTATCGACGAACACATTATCGGCGGACGGCCGGTGGAGGAGTTCATGATCGAGGCGGAAGCCTGGGATGAGCCCCTCTCTCCCGAGCAGGCCATGAAGATGAGCGGAGCGATCTAAACCATGCGCATTGAGATGCTGTATGCCAAAATCCACCGCGCCACGGTGACGGACGCCAACCTCAACTATGTCGGCTCCATCACCATCGACGAGGATCTGCTTGACGCCGCCAGGATGCGGGTAGGGCAGAAGGTGGAGATTCTCAATATCAACAACGGGGAGCGCTTTAGCACCTACATCATCCGGGGTGAGCGGGGCAAGGGCGATATTTGTCTCAACGGCGCGGCGGCGCGCAAGGCCCATCCGGGCGACAAGATCATCATTGTCGCCTACGCCTCCTATGAGGAAGAAGAGCTAAAGAGCTACAAGCCCACCATCGTGCTGATGAACGAGCACGAAAACACCATCGCAGCCGTGCACGAGGAGCTGTAATGTTCGAGGAACTCGGCAGTATGGGCGATCTGGCCAAACTGCTGGAAGAGGCGCAGAAGAAGGCCAGGGAGATCGAAGAGCGGGCCGAGTCGGTCGAGCTTACCGCCAAGAGCGGCGGCGGATTGGTGAAAGTGACCGCCAACGGCAAGGGTGAGGTGGTTGACATTGAGATTGACGACTCTTTGCTCGAGGACAAAGAGGCTTTGCAGATTCTTCTGATCTCCGCCGTCAACGATGTGATGAAGATGGTGGAGGATAACCGCAAAAACGCCGCCATGAGCGCGTTGGGCGGCATGAATCCCTTTGCCGGCGGCGGGCAGGGGTGATGCGACCCCTTCGCTTTCTCGCTTTTTCTCTCTTTTTTCTTTCTGCGCTGTGGGCAGAATCGTGTAGCCGTTTTTTCCCAAAAAGTATTCAGTTATTTGACGGCCATTGGGCCTATGAGGTGGCGAAGGGGCGTTTTGTTTCGCTCCATCTGCCGGCGGGCAAATCGGCCGAGGCGCGGGATATCATGCTGGGATTGGTGCTTTTTCGCGCCCCCGGCGGACGCCCTTTGCCGCTGGCAAAAGAGCGGGAGGCGCCGCTGGCGCTTTGTGCGGGCGGCAAGAGGGAGCCGGCCAGGGTGCGTACCTACCCCGTGGCGCTACTGCCCGGAAAGCTGGCCGGCAAACCGGGCGAAGAGGGGGCGTTGATGGCGCTTTGTTGCCGACTGGCAGGCATCAGCGACGCGAAAGGGCGCTGGTATGACGCCGCCATGATTCGCCGACTGCTCAAAAACGACACTTTCCACGGCACATTGGGGATGCGGCTGGACGCCTCAAAGAGCCGACCGACGATCAAATGGGTCGATCCCTTCGCCGAGACCCGCTTTTTGCCGGGCGACCGCCTGGTGGGGTTGGCGACCATGAAAGCGCCCAATACCTATGAGGCGATGGACCGGATCGACCGGTGCCGGGAAGGGGAGCGCATAGGGGTGCTGGTGGCGCGCCGGGATAAGGCGCTTAAAATATCGGCCCGCTGTATGCGCCGTTTTGGCGGCGGCCGGGTGAGCGATACCTTTTTGGAGCGTTTTGGCATCCGCTTTGACGACCGATTGCGCGTTCAAAGCCTCCTGCCCGGTTCAGAGGCGCAAAAGGCGGGGCTGAAGGCGGGTGATCGACTGTTGGCGGTGGAGGGTGAGCGGGTAGACAACGCCGAAGCGGTGCGCAAGGTGATGAGCCGTCTGGCCGTCGCGGGCAAAAAACCCCGAAAACTCCTTTGGGAGCGGGCGGGTTTTCAGTTTTTTTTGCGTCCCTTTAGGCTATAATCGCCCAAAATTTCAAAGCCGGTGCCATGAGAGATTTTGAAGCCTATCTGCAATCCCACCTTCCCGAAGCCCCCAGCTTCCACCCCACCTTCGACACGGCGCTCAAAACGATGCTGACAGCGGGCGGCAAGCGGTTTCGTCCCGGGCTTTTGCTGACGGTGGTGCGAAGTTGCGCGCCCCTGCTGGTTGAAGGGGCCTACCCGGTGGCGCTGGCGGTGGAGATGTTTCATACCTACTCGCTGATTCATGACGATCTGCCGGTGATGGACAACGCCGATCTGCGCCGGGGAGAGCCGACACTGCACAAGCGCTTTGACGAGGTGACGGCGGTGCTGGTGGGTGACGCGCTCAATACCCACGCCTTTTACCTGATCGCCACGGCCCCACTGCGTGATGACGTGAAAACGGCACTGGTGCGTGAGCTGGCCTATAACGGCGGCATCGGGGGCATGGTGCTGGGACAGGCGATCGACTGCCGTTTTGAAGGAGAGCGCCTGACGCCCGAGCAGGTCGATTTTCTGCACGAGTACAAAACGGGTCGCCTGATCGCCGTGTCTCTGAAGATGGGGGGCGTGATCGCCGGGCTCTCCACCGAGATTCAGGCGGAGCTGTACGATTTTGGCCTGGATGTGGGCCTGCTTTTTCAGATTCAAGATGACATCCTGGACGCGACCCAAAGCGCCGAGGAGGCGGGCAAAACCACCGGGGTTGACGGGCAGAAAAACAGCTACGTGAACCTGTTTGGGCTCCAAGAGAGCTGTCGGCGGGCCGACGGGTTGGTGGAGAAGATCGAAAAGCGGTTGGCCCGTTTCTCGCCTGCGTTGAGGGAGGGGCTGGCGCGTTTGCTGGCACCCTACCTTACGCGGCATCGTCAAACGGCAAAGAGTGGGTGTTAAGGGCATCTACTCTTTACCGTTTATAAAAACAAGGATTGACCGGATGGACAGTGCAATGATGAAAAAGATGGCGGATACGATCCGCTTTTTGGCGGCGGATATGATTCAAAAGGCAAACAGCGGGCACCCCGGCGCGCCGATGGGACTGGCCGATATCGCTACGGTGCTCTCCGAGCATATGGTACACAACCCCAATAACCCCAAGTGGCTCAACCGTGACCGGCTGGTCTTTAGCGGCGGGCACGCCACGGGACTGGTCTACTCGCTGTTGTATCTGTGGGGGTATGATGTCAGCCTGGAAGATCTGAAAAACTTCCGCCAGCTGGGATCCAAAACCCCGGGCCACCCCGAGTACGGCCACACGCCGGGGGTGGAGATCACCACCGGGCCGTTGGGGCAGGGGGTGGCCAATGCCGTGGGTATGGCCATGGCCGCCAAATATTGCGCCAATCTGGTCAATACCGAAACCGCCAAAATCATCGACCATACCGTCTACTGCCTTTGCGGCGACGGCGATTTGATGGAGGGTATCAGCTACGAGGCGTGCGCCGTGGCGGGCCGTTACGCCCTGGATAACCTGGTTTTGATCTATGACTCCAACCGTATCACCATTGAGGGGGATACGTCGCTGGCCTGGACCGAGGATGTGCGACTGCGGTTCGAGGCGCAGGATTGGAAGGTGCTGGAGATTGACGGCCACGACTATACGCAGATCGACAACGCGCTCAAAGAGGCCAAAACAGCGGACAAGCCGGTGCTCATTATCGCCCATACCATGATCGCCAAAGGGGCGCTGGAGATGCAGGGCTCTCATGAGAGTCACGGGGCGCCTCTGGGGGAAGAGCTGATTGCCCGGGCCAAAGAGGTAGCGGGCTTTCCTGCGAAGGAGAGCTTTTACGTTCCCGACGACGTGCTGGCGCGTTTTCGCTGTGCGGTTGAAAAGGGTGAGCTGGCCGAAAGGGAGTGGCGCCACCTGCTCAAGCAGACCCCCTACATTGAGCAAAACGAAGCCCTGGCGCGGCTGGAAAACCCTGATTTTGACGCCATTGTCTGGCCTGAGTTTGAAGAGGGCGCCGAAGTGGCCACCCGCGACAGTAACGGCAAGATCCTCAACGCCATCGCCAAAGCCCTGCCCGGCTTTCTGGGCGGCAGTGCCGACCTGGCCCCTTCCAACAAGACCGAGCTCAAAGGCATGGGCGAGTTTCCGAAGGGTAAGAATATCCACTTCGGTATCCGTGAGCACGCCATGGCGGCGATCGGTAACGGCATGGCCGCCTACGGCCCGCTGTTGCCCTTTACCGCCACCTTCTTTGTCTTTAGCGACTACCTCAAACCGGCGGTACGCGTGGCGGCGCTGTCGGGATTGAAGCACTTTTTTGTCTGGACGCATGATAGTATCGGCGTGGGCGAGGACGGCCCGACCCACCAGCCGATCGAACATCTCAGCCAGTTCCGGGCCCTGCCGGGCTTTTACACCTTCCGCCCGGCCGACGCGAGCGAAAACGTTGCCTGCTGGAAGGTGGCACTTCAAGCCGATCGCCCCTGCGGGTTTGTGCTCAGCCGCCAGAAACTCAAAACCCTCAAAAAAGAGGTTGACTACGGCGCGCCCGAAAAGGGCGGTTACCTGATCAAACGGCGCGAAGGCGCGACCCTGACGCTGGTAGCCACCGGAAGCGAGGTGATGACGGCGCTCAAAGCCGGTTGTCACCTGGAAGAGAAGGGGGTGATGGCCAACGTGGTGAGCGTGCCCTGTTTTGAACTCTTTTTGGAGCAACCCCGCTCCTATATCGACGCGGTCATCGATCCCGCCACCAAAGTCCTGGCCGTCGAGGCCGCCAGCGGCTTGGAGTGGTACCGGCTGGCCGACGCGGTGATGCGTATGGAGAGTTTTGGCGCCAGCGGCAAGGCGGGCGATCTCTTTAAACACTTCGGCTTTACCATCGACGCGGTGGTCGAAAGAGCGCTGGAGATTTCAGCGTCATGAGGGCTCTGATTGGCGCTTTGCTGTTGACATTATCGCTCTATGCGCTGGAGACCGGGGCACCCCTTCCCCGGTTGACCCTTGCCCAAGATGAGGGGGGAAAAGCCGACGGCACGCCCTTTGACTCTTCTACACTGCTTGGCAAGGTGACCGTTATCTTTTATATGGACCCCGATAAGAAAGATCTCAACGAAGCCTTTGCCGACGCCCTTCATGCCCAACACTTTGACCGTCGCGGTTACCGGAGTGTGGCGATTGTGAATATGGCGGCGACCTGGATGCCCAATTTTGCCATTGCCGCGGCGTTGAAGTCGAAACAGAAAAAGTTTCCCGATACCGTTTATGTCAAAGATCTCCACAAAAAGGGGGTCAAGGTATGGGGTATGGCCGACGATGACGCCAACTTTGCCGTCATCTCCAAAGAGGGTAAAGTGCTCTACTACAAAGCGGGCAAGATTCCCCCAAGCGAGTTTGAGACAATTTTCAAGACGATTCGTACGGCGTTGGCCCAATAGGCCGCCACGCCGGCTCCTCCTCCAATGGGGGAAACCCTTCCAGTATCTGCATCGGTTTGTAATCCATCTTATAAGCAAAGCTCCCGCACCCGTCCACCCAGTAGCCCAGATAGATCCAGCGCAGGCCCATCTGGCGGGCAAAGTGGATCTGCATCAAGAGTGAGTAGACCCCCAGGGAGAATTTGGCGTAGTCGGGATCGTAAAAAAAATAGACCGAACTGATCCCGTCGTCGGTCAGGTCGATCAGGTCCACGCCCACCAGTCTGTCATCAATAAAGTAGAGCACCTCTTTGCCGAAATCATGGGCGCCGTCTACGAAGTTTTCATAGTAGTGTTGCGGGGTGATGGGGGTATATTTCCATCCCGAAACCCCGCTTTTGTACTCATGGAAACGGTTGTAGAGCTCAAGGTGTTCCCTGGTCATGGAGGGCTTGCGGATATAGAGCATGGTGGCGCGGTTTTTTTTCATCACCCGTTTCTGGGAACGGCTGGGATGAAAGTTTTGCGCGTCGATTCGCAGGTTTTTGCAGGCGTTGCAGCGGGCGCAGATGGGGTGAAAAAAGTAACACCCGAACCGCCGCCACCCCCGGCGCACCAACGCACTTGCCTCTGTTTTGGAAGCGTGGCGCATATAGCGGTAGTACATACGGGTCTTCTGCTCGGGCAGGTAACTGCATGCGTAATCGAGCATACAAAAATCTATGGAATCGGCAGGAAGGGTTTCGCAACTCATGAGACAATCTCGTAGACAATCTCTTTTTTTAACGCCCCCTCCCTGATCTCTTTGACGGCAAGGCCCTCTATATCCATGGCTTTTAAATCCGCTTCGTTTTGAATATTATTGTCGGCCATCTCTTTCAAAACGATTCCCCGGTAGGCTTTGGCCCAGTGGCTGACGGCTTTGTTGTTTTTGAGAAACTTCATGGTGATATGGGGCAATGGGATGCGGTAGAACTTTTCGTAAAAGCCCGCCCGAAGATCCACCACCGGGCCCCGGGCCTTGAGATACGCCGTCAACGCGTCGGTGAAGTGCGCCCGATAGAACCGCTCCGGCACAAAATCGCCGAGGCGCTCACCCTGTTTGAGCTTGTAATCGGGAAGAGAGTCTTTGGCGCAGACCGGGCCAAAGAGGTTGGAGAAGATGATGAGGTTGTCATCCACATAGGTTTGGGCCCGCTTGTCAAGCGTCTCGTACGCCAGGTGGGTATAAGCGACCCCGTTGTAGCGCGCCACGGCCTTCATGGTGGGGGCGCTGAAAATGTCGATGGCGCGATAGCGGGCGATCTCTTCCGCTTTTTTGAGGCCAAAGAGCTTTTTAAGCCCGGCGGTATCGGCCTTTTTGATGAAAGTGTCGTAGGCTTTGAGGGCTTCAAGCCGCCTGGGAAACAGTGGGGGAAGGCAGAAGGCTTCCCGATTGATCGGCGGGAGGTCGCCGCCGGGGCGTTTGCTCTCGCTGGGGGCAAACAGAACGGTCATCGCGCCCTCTCTTGTTGCACCAGAAAGTCGGCCGCCACGCTGTCCATGGCCTGAATATGAAAATCAAGCCACTCCATAAAATCCTCCTTTATAAATTCCCGTAACGCCTCCCTGTCACGAAAATTCCGCCAGTTCATATAAGCCATGCGGGTTTCGTTCATGATGCGGGTATGGTCGCTTCGGTGAATCTCGAACATCCCAAATCCCCGGTTTTTCAGCATCCCCTCTTCATAATCGAAATGCTCTTTCATGTGCGCCAGCAGTGACTCCACGGCTTTGGTTATCGCGTTGTCGTCGCTCTCTTTCAAGGCAGTCAGCAGGGTGTTGATGCGTTCAAGTTCCTCTTCGTGCACGGTGTTCATCTGCGCTTTGGCTACCCGGGGCAGTCGGCTTTTGTCTATCATCTAACGGTCCACTCTTTTTCAATAAGTATAGCATCCCCGTCAACAAGCGCCACCCTGAACCGATCTCCTTTCTCATAGGTGCCCACCCCCCTGGGGGTGCCGGTCATGACGATGTCGCCGGGTAGAAGACGCATGAAGCTTTGGATCTCTTTTATGATGGCGGGCGGTTTGTGGATCATCAGGCCGGTATGGGCCTCCTGCACAAGGGTGTCGTTTTGCCAGAGGCGAAAGCCCAGGCGCTCAAAGTTTTTCGGGGCTGAAACAAAAGCGGTGAAGACGGCACTGCCGTCAAAGGCCTTGGCCCGTTCCCACGGCAGGCCCTTTGTTTTGAGGTATTGCTGGATATGGGCGTGGGTCAGATCAAACCCGAACCCCACGCCCGCCACCCGGCCGGCTTCGCCCATCAGCAGGCAGATCTCGCCTTCAAAGCGGGTGTGGGGCGTAAAGTGGCGCAATTTCCGGGTGACGGCGGAGTTGGGTTTGCAAAAAAGCACCATACTTTCAGGCATCTCATTGCCCAGCTCTTCAATGTGGGCGACATAGTTTCTGCCCACGCAGACGACTTTGGAAGGGGTGAGGGTCTGATCAAGAAAGGTAACGGTTTGCATGGCCGTATTATAGCGGGCTTGCTATTTGGAAGCAATTGGGCTATACTCCGCTTACCAATTGAGACTTTCGGTCTCTCTTTTGATGCTCAAACCGAGCGAGTAGACTTCAGTAAGCGTACGTCACAACTACCCTCTATACAAAAAGAATACTCACCCAAAATTTATCACCCTGTCTTGCCCGGGACCGAACCTGTTGGCGGGTGAGCCATAGAAAGCAATACCATGACATTTACCCAACTGCATCTTGCCCAACCGATTCTTCGCGCTATCGAAGAGGAGGGCTATACCGAACCCACACCCATTCAGGCCGAAGCGATTCCCGCCGTACTTGAAGGGCACGACCTGATGGCCGCCGCCCAGACGGGTACCGGCAAGACCGCCGCCTTTACCCTGCCGATGCTGCAAAAGCTTTTTACGCATAAACGTGAGGGCAAACGAAAAATCCGCGCGCTGGTGCTTACCCCTACCCGGGAATTGGCGGCACAGGTACACGCCAGTCTCAAGTCCTACGGCCGTCATGTGGGGATTCGTAGCGTCGAGATATACGGCGGGGTCAATATCTATCCCCAGACCAAAGCGCTGCGTAGCGGCGTGGACGTCGTCGTCGCCACCCCCGGCCGGCTGCTCGATCACCTGAATCAGGGTCATTTGGACCTGAGCCATGTGGAGATGCTGGTGCTTGACGAAGCGGATCGGATGCTTGATATGGGCTTTATCCATGACATCAAGAAGATCATCGCCGCCCTGCCGCATAAGCGTCAGACGCTGCTCTTTTCGGCCACCTTTTCCAAGGAGATCAAACGTCTTAGCGCCACGATTTTGCATGATCCCAGGCTTATCAGCGTCGCGGCGGACAACACTGCCGCCGAACGGATCAAGCAGACGGTCCACCCTGTCGACAAGGCCAAAAAGGCGGATCTGCTCAGCTTCCTCATCGGCGATCGCAACTGGAAGCAGGTGCTGGTTTTTACCCGTACCAAGCACGGCGCCGACAAACTGAGCAGAAGGCTCAGCGCCGACGGCCTGCCGGCCACTTCCATCCACGGCAACAAGACCCAGGCGGCGCGGATGAAAGCGCTTAAAGCCTTCAAAGATGGGCGTGTCCGCGTGCTGGTGGCTACCGACGTGGCGGCCCGGGGCATCGACATCGACAAACTGGGTCAGGTCGTCAACTTCGACCTGCCCGAAGTGGCCGAAGATTATGTGCACCGTATCGGCCGCACCGGTAGAGCCGGAAACGCCGGAGAGGCTTGCTCGCTGGTCTGCATCGATGAGCGGCATCTGTTGCAGCGAATCGAAAAGCTGACCGGCGCGCGCATCGAGAAGGTTTTGGTCGAAGGGTATCACCCCGACCCTTCCATCAAGCCCGAACCCGTCAAGGCTCGCGGCGGGCGTCGTCGCCAAAATTTCGGCAGTCACAAGCCCCGAGGCCGGGGCGGATTTGCCAGACGGAGCTGACTCGGCTATAATAGCACCCATGCGATGGGTGCTTCTTTTTCTTCCCTGGCTGCTTTATGCGCTGCCCTCTTCCGATCCCCGTCCCGGCGGGGTGGTGATAGAACCTCTCCCCTCCAACCTTACGGTTACATCGGTACGGTTTGTCAATCGTGAAGGGATCGTTTTTTTTGGTGAGGGGCGCTGGTGGGCGTTGGCGCCGATCCCGCTGGATGTGGGGATGGGTACCTATACCCTGCGCTTTTACCGGCGAGGCAAAGAGGTATGGCGCAAGCTGGTGAAGGTGCGCGATTACCGTTATCCCCAACAGCATCTGCGTATCAAAAACCGTCGCAAAGTCATCCCCAACCCCGCCGATATCCGGCGTATCCGCAAAGAGGCGCCCCGCAAACGGCGGGCCAAGGCGTTTCACCGTGACCGTAACCCCGATCTGAATTTTATCTGGCCTCTCAAGGGACATATCAGTTCACTTTTCGGTCTGCGCCGTTTTTTCAACGGCAAACCACGCGCCCCTCACCGGGGCATAGATATCGCCGCCAAAGAGGGGAGGCCGGTACGGGCGGTCGCGGACGGCGTGGTGGCGGATGCGGGCAACTTCTTTTTCAGCGGCAACCTGCTCTTTTTGGAGCACGGCAAAGGGGTGATGACGCTCTATGCCCACCTTTCGCGTTATGTCGTCAAACCGGGAGAGCGGGTCAAAAAGGGGCAGATCATCGGTTATGTCGGTCACACGGGCCGCGCCACGGGGCCGCATCTGCATTTTGGGGTGCTGATAAGGGGGGTCTATGTGGACCCCATGATCTTTCTGCCTGACAAACGGGCCAAAAAAAGGTAAAATGGCGCAATTTTTTCGTTAGGAAGGATTCGACCATGATGTACGCGCCCGAGCACCTGGCCGAAAAACGTTATGAGAAGTATAAAGCCGCTTTGCGGCCCGCAGACTGGTTTCCCCAGATCAAAACCCTCGATTTCGAGAGCCTGGCCGAGAGCGACAGGGTCTATCTGCAGGATTTTGGGGTTTTTAACTCCGAACTGGAGGAAGAGACCTTTATGTTGCGTGTTCGCGTGCCCGGCGGCCGGGTCGGGGCGCGAAACTTTAAAACCATCGCCGAGTTGGCACAAAAATATGACCTGACACTCCTTCTGACCGCCCGCTCCGGTATGCAGATTCACGGCATTGAGCCCGAAAACATTCTGGAACTTTTTGAAACCGTCAACGCCCTGGAGGGCTTAAGCACCTGGCAAACCTTTGGCGACAACGTGCGCAATATTGTCACCGACCCTTACGACGGGGTGGGAGAGAGTTGTGAGATCGAGGCGTTTCCCATCATTGACGCCCTGCATGAGCGCTTTCATAAAAACCCCGAGCTGGTAGGCATGTTGCCCCGGCGTATCAGCGTGGGTATCACGGGAATGCGCGAAAACGCCTGGCCCCTTTTTAGCAACGACCTTTTCCTCGGCCTGGCCGAAAAAGAGGGGGTCAAAGGGTTTAACGTCTACATGGGCGGCAAAAATACCGAAATCTCCCAAAGCGCCGACATCTTCATACCCCCCGAAGAGGCGGTCGATTTTGTCATGGCGGTGATTATGGCGTTTGACCGCCACGGTCTGCGGGAGAAGCGGATGAAGAGCCGTCTGTTTCATATGATAGAGCATTACGGCATGGAAGAGGTGAAGCGTTTTGTGGCCGAATTCTACGGCAAACCGTGGCAAAGCGAGGGGAAATTGCTACTGCAAAAACGCCATTTTGCCGACAAAGAGCCGCTCAAAGATGGAAAATGGGGACACCGCTATCGCACCGATTACGGCGTTATTGAACCCTCTGAAGCCCAAAAGATCGCCGACTGGACCCTTCAGGAGGGCGGGGAACTGAGAATCGGGATCGATCAGCAACTCTATATCGTCGGTGTGGGCGAAGCGCGCCCGAGCTTTGCGAAACGCCGGACATCGCCGACGGTTGTGGCCTGCGCGGGAAGCGAGTATTGCCCTTTTTCCTATTGGAGTATCAAAGAGGAGGCCCGTTACCTGCCGGTCGAGAAGCTGATTGAGCACGATATCAGGGTCGGTTTTTCGGGCTGTATGAAAGGGTGCGGGCGTCATAAACACACCGATATCGGGATCGTGGGGCTCAGAAATGCCAAATTCGGACGGGAAGACCGCTCCGCCCGTATCTTTTTGGGGTGTGAGTATACCCGCGGCAAACGGGTGGGGGAGGCGGTTTTGCGCAGTGTGCCCGTCAAAGCCCTCGAGCGGATGGTTTTGCTGTTGATAACGGCTTTCGAGGAGAGCGGCAAGAGAGATTTTGAGACGTTTGTCGCCGAGGTGCTCAACCGGTTTGACGAGCGTTTCGTGGAGTTCTATTTCCTGGCCCGCTATGAAAGCGGTAGAGCGCCCACGCTTGACCCGTCGCGCGAGATGGCCGAGATCGCCCGGGCGTTTGGAGAAAAACCCTATGTCGACAAAGCGTTGAGCGAGGGGTGGCAAAAGGCCAGTGACGCCATTGTCGCCAAGCTTTGGCACGCCGAAAAGATCGCGACGGTCTATCATGTCGATCCCGCGAAACGGCGGAGTCGCTGATGCGGGACGAGCGGCGTGAGAAGTATCTGCAAACCCGTTACAGGCGGGAGCTTGAACGTTTTTTGAACCGCCTGGTCAATTTTTGCCGTTCGCAAAAAAAAGATGTCACCTTTGAGGTCTATGTGGCCAATATAGCCGCCAGATTGGAAGAGACGGAAAAGAGCGTGCTGCACCAGGATTACTATAAACGGCTGGAGAGCTTTGTGAACAAAGCGTTGATGCTGACGCAAAAGCGTGAGAGTTGTGAACAGAAGTGTGAAGCGATACTCAAAGAAGCCAACCAAATTAGAAAAAGCCGCCGAATACGAAGCTACAACCGCAAAGCGAAAGAGCAAAAGGGAGAGGAATTTTGAAAATCTCCCCAAAACCCTTGACAAGGGAGTGAAAAAATATTACAATTGCACTCCATTTTTGGTCGCCGGTGTAGCTCAGCTGGCTAGAGCAGCTGATTTGTAATCAGCAGGTCGCGGGTTCGAGTCCCATCACCGGCTCCACCAAAATGTCAGTGCTTGTACCAGAGAGACAGAGAATCCGGTGGGATACTCAAGTGGCCAACGAGGGCAGACTGTAAATCTGCTGGCTTTCGCCTTCGGAGGTTCGAATCCTCCTCCCACCACCATCTGACTTGTCGAATTGTGACGCGGGAGTAGCTCAGTTGGCTAGAGCATCAGCCTTCCAAGCTGAGGGTCGCGGGTTCGAGTCCCGTTTCCCGCTCCATGAATCTGGGAGCTGAATATTTTTTGAGTCACGCCTTCTGGCAGGTTTGCCGCTTTGTACCATTCAAAGCACTTTTTCAGCGGCAAACACCTCATTTTCACTCCTGGCAACGACGCATACGCCCAGATAGCTCAGTGGCAGAGCACTTCCTTGGTAAGGAAGAGGTCGGCGGTTCAATCCCGCTTCTGGGCTCCACGTCAAAATTTTCGATAATAAAGATAATTTCACGTTTTTTCTGGTATAATACGGCGCACAAAACGGCAGGGTGCCTCTGTAAACCGACTCAGCGGCCTGTTTGCAGAGGTACCCTATTTAAATTTCTTACGGAGGAACACAATGGCTAAGGAAAAATTCGAACGTACCAAGCCGCACGTCAACATCGGTACCATCGGTCACGTTGACCACGGTAAAACCACTCTGACCGCTGCCATCACCGCGGTTCTCGCCACCAAAGGCGAAGCGGAACTGATGGATTACGATCAAATCGACAACGCGCCCGAGGAGCGCGAGCGCGGTATTACCATCGCGACCTCTCACGTCGAGTACGAAACCGACAAGCGCCACTATGCGCACGTTGACTGCCCCGGCCACGCCGACTACGTCAAAAACATGATTACCGGTGCCGCTCAGATGGACGGCGCGATTCTGGTTGTTTCCGCGGCTGACGGCCCGATGCCTCAGACTCGCGAGCACATCCTGCTCTCTCGCCAGGTCGGTGTACCCTACATCGTCGTATTCATGAACAAAGCCGATATGGTAGACGATGAAGAGCTGCTGGAACTGGTTGAGATGGAGATTCGCGAACTGCTCAACGAGTATGACTTCCCCGGTGACGATACGCCGGTCGTAGCCGGTTCCGCGCTGAAAGCTCTGGAAGAAGCGAAAGCGGGCAACCTGGGTGAGTGGAGCCAAAAGATTCTTGAGCTGATGGATGCGGTTGACGAGTACATTCCGACTCCCGAGCGCGAAACCGACAAAGACTTCCTGATGCCCATCGAGGATGTCTTCTCAATCTCCGGCCGCGGTACCGTTGTAACCGGTCGTATCGAGCGCGGTAAAGTGTGCGTGGGTGACGAAGTTGAGATTGTCGGTATCCGCGATACGCAAAAAACCACCGTTACCGGTGTTGAAATGTTCCGCAAAGAGATGGATTGCGGTGAAGCGGGCGACAACTGCGGCGTTCTGCTTCGCGGTACCAAAAAAGAGGAAGTTGAGCGCGGTATGGTTCTCTGTAAACCCGGTTCTATCACGCCTCACACCAAGTTCGAAGCGGAAATCTACGTTTTGACCAAAGAGGAAGGCGGACGCCATACACCGTTCTTCAACGGCTATCGCCCGCAGTTCTACGTACGTACGACTGACGTAACCGGTGCCATTACCCTGCCCGAAGGTACCGAAATGGTTATGCCCGGCGACAACGTAAAAATTACCGCCGAGCTGATCGCGCCGATCGCACTGGAAGAAGGTACCCGCTTCGCAATCCGCGAAGGTGGACGTACTGTCGGTGCCGGTGTCGTTTCCAAAATCATCGAGTAACAAAACGACAACGACGGGGCTTTTTGGCCCCGTTTGGGAAGGGTAAGAAGATATGACGATCAAAATAGGCCTGAAGTGCAGCGAGTGCGGTGAGATCAACTATTCGACCACCAAAAACTCCAAGACGCACACGGAGAAATTTGAGACGCGTAAGCATTGTCCGCGTTGCAACAAACACACGCTTCACAAAGAGGTGAAACTCAAAAGCTAAACCCGTCTCTCGGGTTGGCTTTTTATACAGGGCAGTAGCTCCAATGGTAGAGCAACGGTCTCCAAAACCGTAGGTTGTGGGTTCGAGTCCCTCCTGCCCTGCCACGCGAAGGAAAAGAAATCATGGAAAAACTTGTCAACTATGTCAACCATGCAAAAATAGAATTGTCCAAAGTCATTTTTCCGACCAAACTGCAGGTTCGACAGGCTTTTTTCGCGGTGTTTGTTGTCGTGAGTGTCGTGTCGCTCTTTCTGGCGTTGATCGATCTGATCATGTCTTCACTTCTTTCTACGCTGATTTGAGGGAAGGAAGAGTATGTCAGCCAAATGGTATGCCATTCAAACGTACGCCGGCAGTGAGCGCAGTGTCAAAAACGCCATCGAAACCATGGCGGAGCAGCTGGGCTTCAGCGACAAGATCGAAGAGATCGTGGTACCGACCGAGGACGTGATCGAGGTCAAGAACGGAAAGAAAAAGATCACCGAGCGCTCATTGTATCCGGGTTATGTTTTCGCGAAGATGGATCTGGATACCGATCTGTGGCACAAGATACAGTCTTTGCCCAGGGTCTCACGCTTCATTGGCGAGAGCAAAAAACCGACCCCTTTGAGCGAGAAAGATGTCAAAAATATTCTTGACAAGGTTCTCAACCGTGCCGCGCCCAAACCGAAAATCTCTTTCGAAACCGGAGAGATGGTTCGGATCGTGGACGGCCCGTTCGCCAACTTCACCGGCATGGTGGAAGAGTACGATCTCGAACACGGCAAACTGAAACTCAACGTTTCGATCTTCGGCCGGAGCACGCCGGTTGAGATCCTCTACTCGCAGGTAGAGAAAATCATCTAAATTTAAACCAACAGGAAGGGAAGAGCAATGGCAAAAAAAGTTGTCGATGAATTCAAATTGCAGATTCCTGCCGGCAAGGCGAACCCCTCGCCGCCGGTAGGTCCTGCGCTGGGTCAACGCGGTGTGAACATTATGGAGTTCTGTAAAGCGTTCAACGAGAAGACAAAAGATATGATGGGATACAACATTCCTGTCGTTATCACTGTCTACAGTGACCGGAGCTTCACGTTCATTACCAAAAAACCGCCGGTTACCGACCTGATCAAAAAAGAGATCGGTTTGCAAAAAGGAAGTGACAACCCGCTCAAAAACAAAGTGGGCAAGATCACCCGCGAACAGATCATGAACATTGTCAAGACCAAAATGGATGACCTGAACGCGCACGACGAAGAAGCGGCCGCCAAAATTATCGAGGGCAGCTGCCGAAGCATGGGTGTCGAGGTCGTCGACTAAAAGATCTTCACCGCCGGATCGAAAACTTGCGGTAGCAAAAAACATTTGCGGAGAAAATGATGTCTAAAAAAGTTTCCAAACGGGTACAAAAGCTGCTCGAAAAGATTGATACCGAAAAAAACTATACTGTCGAAGAGGCGACCGGGCTGGTCAAAGAGCTCAAGTCCGCCAAATTTGACGAGACGGTCGAAGTGGCCCTGCGCCTCAACGTCGATCCCCGCCACGCCGACCAGATGGTTCGCGGCGCGGTCGTTCTGCCTCACGGAACGGGAAAAAAGGTTCGTGTCGCCGTCTTTGCCAAAGGCGCCAAGGCCGACGAGGCCAAAGAGGCGGGTGCCGATGTGGTAGGCGCCGAGGACCTGGTTGAATCGATTCAGGGCGGAAACCTCGATTTCGATATTGTCATTGCGACCCCCGACTTGATGGGTCAGGTCGGTAAAATCGGCCGGATTCTCGGACCCAAGGGGCTGATGCCCAACCCCAAAACCGGTACGGTAACCATGGATGTCGCCCAAGCGGTCAAGAACGCCAAAGGCGGCCAGGTCAACTTCCGCGTCGACAAGAAGGGTAATATCCACGCCGGTATCGGCAAAGCGAGTTTCGATGCCGAAAAACTTGCGGAGAATCTCAAGACCTTTGTTGCCGCCATCAACCGGCAAAAGCCGGCTGCCGCCAAAGGTCGTTATATTCAGAATGCGGCGCTTTCACTGACTATGAGCCCTTCGGTCAAGCTGGATACCGCCGAACTGATGGATATCAAGTAAGGCTTTGCGCCTTTATCTTAGACTGGAGATAGTTAGGGGCCTTGTGGCTTAAACGGCTCTGCCGCCCTTCTTGAAGTCTCGGTCGGAAAGGAGGAAACATGACCCGGAACGAAAAAGAGCAACTGGTCGCGGAACTGACTGAAGCGTTCCAGAACGCCGGTTGTGTCGTCATCGTCGATTTCAAAGGCATGACGGTCAAAGAGATGGAAGGGTTCCGTACGCTCGGCTTCGAAGCGGGCCTGGGTGCGCGTGTTATCAAAAACACCCTGGCCGATCTGGCTTTCAAAAACGCCGGCATCGAAGGTGTCGAACTGCGTGAAACCAACATGGCTGTATGGGGAGAAGATCCCATCAGCACGTCCAAAACCGTCGCCAAATACGCCAAAGAGAACGACAAATTCGTTATCAAAGGCGGTGTGATCGACAAAGAGGCGGTTGACGCGGCCAAGATCATCGAGTACAGCAAACTGGCCAGCAAAGAAGAGCTGCTCGGTATGCTGCTCTCTGTCTGGACGGCACCTCTGCGCAATATGGCGGCCGGACTGGACGCCCTGGCGAAGAAAAAAGAAGAAGAGGCCGCTTAATCGCGGACTTTCAGGTCGGCGCGCGGCGCCGAACCGATTTAAAAGAATATCCGAGAAGGAGAGAAAATGGCAATCACCAAAGAAGAGCTGTTTGAGTATATCGAAGGTCTGACTGTTCTGGAACTGAACGAGTTGGTAAAAGAGTTTGAAGAGCGCTTCGGCGTTTCCGCTACTCCCATGGTTGTCGCGGGTGCAGCTGCCGGCGGCGAAGCGGGCGGTGCGGAAGAGAAAACCGAATTCGACGTGGTTCTGACCAGCCCCGGTGCGAAGAAAATCAACGTCATCAAAGTGGTCCGCGAAGTAACCGGCCTGGGCCTGAAAGAGGCCAAAGAGGCGGTAGACGGTGCGCCCACCACCATCAAAGAAGCCGTCAGCAAAGACGAAGCCGAAGAGCTTAAGAAGAAATTCGAAGAAGCCGGCGCTACCGTCGAAATTAAATAATTCGTTAAACGGATTTTCTAAAGGGAAGGTTCAACCTTCCCTTTATCCATATTTTACTACACTGATAGACTTTTCCGTCTATACGTATCACGTCGCAGATACTTCTTATGCAACACTACTGAATGAGGTCCACGCCCATGCTCAACAACTTACACTCTGGCAACCGTTTACGCGTCGATTTTGCGAAAACTCCCCAGAAAATCGAAGTGCCCAACCTTCTGCAGCTTCAACAAAGCAGCTACGACAACTTTTTGATGATCGATGCCAAAGATCGGTCCAAAAGCGGAATCGAACATGTTTTCCGATCTATCTTCCCGATTCACGATCCCCAGAACCGACTGACACTTGAATATGTCGGCAGCGAGATCCAAAAACCCAAATACACCGTGCGCGAGTGTATGGAAAGAGGCTTGACCTACGCCGTCTCGCTGAAAATGAAGATCCGTCTGACCCTGTGGGAGAGAAACGACAAGACAGGTGAGAAAACCGGTGTCAAGGATATCAAGGAACAAGCCATCTTCGTTCGCGATATCCCGCTGATGACCGATCGTACCTCCTTTATCATCAACGGTGTCGAGCGGGTTGTCGTCAACCAGTTGCACCGCAGCCCGGGCGTTATTTTCAAGGAAGAGGAAGCGGCCACCGGCAGCAACAAACTGCTTTATACTGCGCAGATCATCCCCGATCGCGGATCGTGGCTCTATTTTGAGTATGACGTCAAAGACATTCTCTATGTGCGTATCAATAAGCGCCGCAAAATCCCTGTAACCATTCTGTTCCGTGCACTTGGGTACACGAAACAGGATATTCTCAAACTCTTCTATCCCCTGATGGAGATCCGGGTCAAAAACGGCAAGTTTCTGATGCCTTTCAATCCCGACAATTTCTCCGGACGTTTGGAGTATGACGTCAAGGATGAAGACGGTAACCTGATCATCGCCGCGGGCAAACGCCTTTCGGCCAAACGGGCCAAAAAACTGGTCGAAGACGGTCTGAAGTGGGTGGAGTACCCCGTGGATGTCTTGATGGAGCGCCATCTGGCCGAGCCCATCGTCGATCCCGAAAGCGGCGAGGTTCTGCTCGATACCCTGACCCAACTGGATGAGAACAAACTCAAAAAGATCATTGAGGGCGGGGTGAAATCTTTCGTGATCGCCGACGACCTGGCCGCGGGCGTGGACCAGTCGGTCATCAACGCTTTCCATGCCGACCAGGAGAGCCTGAAGCTGCTTCGCCAGACCGAAGGGATCGAGGATGAAAACGATCTTTCGGCCATCCGCATCTACAAGGTGATGCGTCCCGGTGAGCCGGTGACCAAAGAGGCGGCCAAAGCTTTCGTGAAACAACTCTTCTTCGATCCCGAGCGCTACGACCTGACCCGCGTGGGGCGGATGAAGATGAACCACAAGCTGGGTGTGGAAGTGCCCGAGTATGTCACCGTCATGACCGATGAGGATATTATCAAAACCGTTCAGTACCTCATTCGCGTCAAAAACGGTCGGGGCCATATCGACGACCGTGACCACCTGGGTAACCGCCGGATTCGCGCCATTGGGGAACTGTTGGGCAATGAACTGCAAACGGGCCTTATCAAGATGCAAAAGGCGATCCGCGACAAGATGACCACCATGAGCGGCAACCTGGATGAGCTGATGCCCCATGACCTGATCAACTCCAAGATGATCACCAATACCATTTTGGAATTCTTTACCAGCGGTCAGCTCAGCCAGTTTATGGACCAGACCAACCCCCTATCGGAAGTGACCCACAAGCGGCGCCTTTCGGCTTTGGGTGAGGGCGGCCTGGTCAAGGAACGTGCGGGCTTCGAGGTACGTGACGTTCACCCCACCCACTACGGTCGTATCTGTCCCATCGAGACGCCGGAAGGTCAGAACATCGGTCTGATCAACACCCTGGCCTCCTACGCCAAGGTCAACGACCTGGGATTCATTGAAGCGCCCTATAAAAAGGTGGAAAACGGCAAAGTGATCGATGAAGTGGTCTACATGACCGCTACCCAGGAAGAGGGGCTCACCATCGCGCCCGCTTCGACAAAGCTGGATGAAGAGGGCAACATCGTCGAAGACCTGATCGAAGCGCGCCGCGACGGCGAGATCATTCTGGTCGATCGCAACGAGGTCAACTACATCGACCTGAGCCCCCTGATGGTCGTGGGCGTGGCCGCCAGCCTGATTCCCTTCCTTGAGCATGACGACGCCAACCGGGCCCTGATGGGATCGAACATGCAACGTCAGGGCGTGCCCCTGCTCAAATCCGACGCGCCGATCGTGGGTACAGGTGTGGAGAAGTTGATCGCCAGAGACGCCTGGGTGAGCATCAAGGCCAAGCGCGGCGGCGTGGTAGAGAAAGTGGACGCCAAGAACATCTACATCATGGGCGAGGATGAGAACGGCGCCTTTATCGACCACTACAGCCTGCAAAAAAATATGCGCACCAACCAGAACACCACCTTTACCCAGCGCCCCATCGTCAAAAAGGGCGACAGGGTCGAGGCGGGTCAGGTGATCGCCGATGGGCCGAATATGGACAACGGCGAGCTGGCCATCGGTAAAAACGTGATGGTCGCCTTTATGCCCTGGAACGGGTATAACTTCGAGGACGCCATTATCGTCAGCGAGAAGCTGATTCGCGACGACACCTTCACCTCCGTCCATATCTACGAAAAAGAGGTGGAGGCCCGTGAGCTCAAGCACGGCGTGGAAGAGATTACCCGTGACATTCCCAACGTGCGGGAAGAGGATCTGGGCCATCTGGATGAGAGCGGTATCGTCAAGATCGGCACCTACGTCAAACCCGGCATGATTCTGGTGGGCAAGGTCTCACCCAAAGGTGAGGTCAAGCCGACCCCCGAAGAGCGACTGCTTAGGGCGATCTTTGGGGAGAAGGCCGGTCATGTGGTCAACAAGTCTCTCTACTGCCCCCCCTCCATGGAAGGGGTCGTGGTGGACGTGAAGATCTTTACCAAAAAGGGTTACGAGAAAGATCAACGCGCCATCCGCGCCTACGAGGAAGAGAAGGCCGAGCTTGACCGTGAACACCACGACAAACTGCTGATGCTTGACCGCGAAGAGATGCTTCGCATCCACTCGCTTCTTGGTAACGCGACGCTGGAGAGCGACGTGGAAGTAGAGGGCAAAACTTTCAAAGCCGGCGAAAAGATCGGCAAAGAGGCCCTTGAAAACGTCAACCGTTTCGCGCTCAGCTCTATCGCCAAGCATTTTGACGAGGCGATCCAGCACCAGTACGAGCAACTCAAAACCTACTTCCAGAAAGAGAAGCGCAAACTGCGCGAAGAGCATGAGCAAAAGCTTGAGATTCTGGAAAAAGACGACATCCTGCCCAACGGCGTGACCAAGCTGGTCAAGGTGTACGTGGCCACCAAGCGCAAGCTCAAGGTGGGTGACAAGATGGCCGGTCGCCACGGTAACAAGGGTATTGTCTCCAACATCGTACCCGAGATGGATATGCCCTATCTCGAAGACGGCACGCCGGTAGAGATCATCCTTAACCCCCTCGGGGTTCCCTCGCGGATGAACATCGGCCAGATTCTGGAAGTTCACCTGGGGCTGGTGGGCAAACGGCTGGGGGATCAGATCCAGGCGATCTTTGACGAGGCCAAAGAGAATTTCGTGCAGGAACTGCGGGCCAAAATGAGCGAGATCGCCGATGTGGCCAAGCTGATGAACGCCAAAGAGGCGCTGGCGAAGATGAGCGATGAGGAGCTCATCAAATACGCCCGCGACTGGAGCAAGGGTGTGCGTTTCGCTACCCCGGTCTTTGAGAGCGTGGATGCCGAGGAGTTCGCCAAACTCTTTGAGCTGGCCAAAATCGACTCAGACGGTAAGAGCGTGCTTTACGACGGCAAAACCGGCGAGCGGATGAAAGAGCGGGTCAACGTGGGTTATATGTATATGCTCAAACTTCACCACCTGGTGGATGAGAAGATGCACGCCCGCTCCACCGGCCCCTACAGCCTGGTCACCCAGCAACCGGTGGGCGGTAAGGCGCTCTTTGGCGGTCAGCGCTTCGGTGAGATGGAAGTATGGGCGCTGGAGGCCTACGGCGCGGCCAACGTGCTCAAAGAGATGCTGACGATCAAATCCGACGACGTGGAGGGACGGGTACGCGCCTACAAAGCGATCACCCGCGGCGAGAACGTACCCCCGGCGGGTATTCCCGAAACCCTGTTCGTTTTGGCCAAAGAGTTGCAGTCACTTGCTTTGGATGTAGAGCTTTTGGATGAGAAAGAGGAAGACGAGAATGAAGAAACTGGTACCCGTTGAAGTGACCGAAGAGAATCGCCCCAAGGATATCAAGGCGATTCAACTGCGCCTGGCGAGCCCGGAGAAGATCCTCTCCTGGAGCTTCGGTGAGGTCAAAAAGCCCGAAACCATCAACTACCGCACCCTCAAGCCCGAGCGTGACGGGCTTTTTTGCGCCAAGATTTTCGGCCCCGTGCGTGACTACGAGTGTCTGTGCGGCAAGTATAAGAAGATGCGCTACAAAGGTGTCGTGTGCGAAAAGTGCGGGGTTGAGGTAACCACCTCCAAAGTGCGCCGCTACCGCATGGGGCACATCGACCTGGTGACTCCGGTCGCGCACATCTGGTATGTCAACTCGCTCCCCAGCCGGATCGGTACCCTGCTGGGCGTGAAGATGAAGGATCTGGAGCGGGTGCTCTACTACGAGGCCTATATTGTCGAAAACCCGGGTGAGGCCAGTTACGATAACGAGGGCAAAGCCCCCGTCCAAAAGTATGACATCCTCAACGAGGAGCAGTATCAGTCTCTGATGCAACGCTTCGAGGAGAGCGGTTTTCACGCCGAGATGGGCGGCGAGGTGATCAAACGCCTGCTGGCCGATCTGGATCTGGCGGAGCTTTTCCACCCCCTCAAAGAGGAGGTGGAAGCCACCGGTAGCGAAGCCAAGCGCAAGACGCTGGTGAAACGCCTCAAAGTGATCGAGTCGTTCCTTAACTCCAACAACCGTCCCGAGTGGATGATGCTGGATGTCCTGCCGGTTCTGCCGCCCGATCTGCGCCCCCTGGTGGCGCTGGACGGCGGAAAGTTTGCCGTCAGCGACGTCAACGACCTCTATCGTCGCGTCATCAACCGCAATCAGCGTCTTAAGCGCCTGATGGAGCTGGACGCGCCCGAGATCATCATCCGCAACGAAAAGCGGATGCTGCAGGAGTCGGTGGACGCCCTCTTTGACAACGGCCGCCGCGGCAACGCCGTCAAAGGTGCCAACAAGCGTCCCCTGAAATCGCTGAGTGAGATCATCAAGGGTAAACAGGGCCGCTTCCGCCAAAACCTGCTGGGTAAGCGGGTCGACTTCTCCGGCCGTTCGGTCATTGTCGTGGGGCCCAACCTGCGGATGGACCAGTGCGGTCTGCCCAAAGATATGGCCCTGGAGCTCTTCAAGCCCCACCTTCTGGCCAAATTGGAAGAGAAAGGTTACGCCACCACCATCAAGGCGGCCAAGAATATGATCGAGCGCAAGACCAACGAGGTGTGGGAGTGCCTGCAGGAGATCGTTGATGAGTATCCGGTGATGCTCAACCGCGCGCCCACGCTCCACAAGCTCTCCATTCAGGCTTTTCACCCGGTGCTGATCGACGGCAAGGCGATCCAGCTCCATCCGCTGGTCTGTGCCGCCTTCAACGCCGACTTCGACGGCGACCAGATGGCGGTGCACGTGCCCTTGAGCCAGGAGGCGATCGCCGAGTGTAAACTGCTGATGCTCAGCTCCATGAACATTCTGCTTCCCGCCAGCGGCCGGGCCATTACGGTACCCAGCCAGGATATGATTCTGGGTCTGTACTACCTCTCTTTGGAGCGCAAGGATGTGAAGGGTTCCAACAAACTCTTCGCCAACGTCAAAGAGGTTTTGACCGCGCTGGACGGCAACCACCTGGATATCAACGCCCGGGTGCGTACCATGGTAGACGGCCGGGTGGTTTACACCACCGCCGGACGGCTGATTCTCAAGTCGATCCTGCCCGACTTCGTGCCCGAGCACCTGTGGAACAAGGTGCTCAAGAAAAAGGATATCGGCAACCTGATCGACTACGTCTACAAGCACGGCGGGCTGGAGGTTTCCGCGGAGTTTCTGGACAATCTCAAGGATCTGGGCTTCAAATACGCCACGATGGCGGGTGTTTCGATTTCGGCGGATGATATCCGCATTCCCGAGGCCAAATACAAGCTGGTCGAAGAGGCCAAAAAGCGGGTCCGCGAGATTCAGCAACAATACAGCGCCGGTCTGTTGACCGAGCAGGAGCGCTATAACAAGATCGTTGACGTCTGGACCGACACCAACAATGCCGTGGCCGAGGCGATGATGAAGCTGATCCGCGAGGACAAAGAGGGCTTCAACTCCATCTTTATGATGGCCGACTCCGGGGCGCGGGGTAGTGCCGCGCAGATTCGTCAGCTGGCCGGTATGCGGGGCCTGATGGCCAAGCCTGACGGCTCTATTATTGAAACCCCCATTATCTCCAACTTTAAAGAGGGCCTCAACGTACTGGAGTACTTCATCTCCACCCACGGCGCGCGTAAAGGTCTGGCCGATACGGCGCTTAAGACCGCCAACGCCGGTTACCTGACCCGTAAGCTCATTGACGTGTCGCAAAACGTCAAGATCACCATGGACGACTGCGGTACCCACGAAGGGATTGAAGTGACCGACATCACCATCGGTTCCGAGATGATTGAGCCGCTGGAAGACCGCGTACACGGTCGGGTGCTGGCCGACGACGTGATCGACCCGATCTCCAACGAGATTCTGATTGCCGAAGGGACCCTGATTGATGACGAGAAGGCGCAACTCATCAAAGATGCCGGTGTGCGGGCCGTGACGATCCGTACCCCCATTACCTGTAAAGCGCCCGGCGGTGTCTGCGCCAAGTGTTACGGTTTGAACATGGGTGAGGGCAAGATGGTCAAGGTAGGTGAGGCGATCGGTATTATCGCCGCCCAGTCCATCGGTGAGCCGGGTACCCAGCTGACGCTGCGGACCTTCCACATCGGAGGTACGGCCTCAAGCGAAAAGGCCGAGCGTCAGGCGGTGGCCTCCAAAGAGGGCTTTATCCGCTACTACAACCTCAAGACCTACACCAACAGCGAAGGCAAACTGCTGGTGGCCAACCGCCGCAACGCCGGTATTTTGCTGGTTGAGCCCAAAATCAAGGCGCCTTTCGCGGGTGAGCTGAGCGTGCAGACCGTGCATGAAGAGATTATCCTGACGATCAGCAACGGGGAGGAGAAAGTCCGCTACGCCCTTCGCAAGTCGGATGTGGCCAAACCCAATGAACTGGCGGGTGTCAGCGGTAAGATCGAGGGTAAATTCTATCTGCCCTATCCCAACGGCGGTAAGGTGGACGAGCGCGAATCGATCGTGGAAGTGATCAAAGACGGCTGGAACGTTCCCAACCGGATTCCCTACGCCGCCGAACTGCGCGTCAAGGACGGCGCGCCGGTCACCCAGACCATCAAAGCGAGCGAAACGGGTACCGTCAAGTACTTCCAGCTTCGGGGCGACTACCTGGAGCGCTTCGAGGGTGTGAAGGTCGGCGAGAAAGTGGAAGAGAAGGGCCTCTTTGCCGTGGTGGCCGATGAGGCGGGTCGTGAGGCCAACCGCCATTATATCGCCCGCGGTTCCATCATCAAAGTGGGAGACAACGAAACGGTCAAGCCCGGTACCGTCATTGCCGAGCCGGCGGGCAGCGAGCATACCGTGATCGCCGAATGGGACCCCTATACCGATCCGATCATTGCCGAAGCGAACGGCAAAGTCAGCTTCGAGGATATCATTCCCGGCATTACCGCCAGTGAACAGTTTGACGAGATCACCGGCCAGACCCGTCTGGAGATCAACGAGTATACCCCGCCGGGCTACAAACCGGCCATTGTCCTGGCAACCGAGAGCGGTGAGATTATCCGTTATACCATGGAACCCAAAACAGCCATTTTCGTCCAGGACGGTCAGGATGTGCAGATCGCCGACATTCTGGCCAAGACACCCAAAGCGGTGGCCAAGTCGCGCGACATTACCGGGGGTCTGCCCCGCGTCTCCGAGCTTTTCGAGGCACGTCGCCCCAAAGATCCGGCCCTGATCGCCGAGATCGACGGGGTTGTGGCTTTCGGCAAGCCTCTGCGCGGCAAAGAGCGGATTATTATCCAGGGTGAAAACGGCCAGACCGCCGAGTATCTGGTAGACAAAAACCGCCAGATCCTTGTGCACAACGGCGAGTTTGTCCACGCCGGCGAGAAATTGACCGACGGTACCGTCAGCAGCCATGACATTCTGCGCATTCTGGGAGAGAAAGCGCTGCACTACTATATGGTCAGCGAAATTCAGCAGGTTTACCGCCGTCAGGGGGTTAACATCTCCGACAAACACATCGAGATCATCTATTCGCAGATGTTGCGGCAGGTGCGCATTGTAGAAAGCGGCAATACCAAGTTTATCGCCGGCGATCTGGTGAGCCGACGGCAGTTCGCGGAAGAGAACGAACGCATTATGAAGCTGGGCGGCGAGCCTGCCATCGCCGAGCCGGTACTGGTGGGCATTACGCGCGCCGCGGTCAGTTCCGACAGCTTTATCTCCGCCGCGTCCTTCCAGGATACCACCAAGGTTCTGACCGAAGCGAGTATCTCCGCCAAAGTCGATCCGCTGGAGGACCTGAAAGAGAACGTCATCATCGGTCGGCTCATTCCGGTTGGAACCGGTCTTTATAAACCCGATCATATCAAACTTGAGCAGGCGCAAGGGTGATCCCCTTCGCCCCGCTTCGGTTCCCATTTTTTAAAAAACACTTAAATTAAGTTAAATATAATATTTGTTTGGCTATGATTTGCCATCAATTTTGAGAATTCCGTCAAAATCGAATCACAAGAAAGGAAAAACGAGTGCCTACCATCAACCAATTGGTTCGCAAAGAACGCAAAAAGGTCATCAAGAAATCCAAGTCGCCGGCACTGGTCAAATGCCCGCAGCGCCGCGGTGTCTGTACCCGCGTCTATACCACGACACCCAAAAAGCCGAACTCGGCTCTTCGGAAAGTTGCCAAAGTCCGCCTGACCAGCGGTTTTGAGATCATCAGTTACATTCCCGGTGAGGGTCACAACCTGCAAGAGCACAGCATTGTGCTGGTTCGCGGCGGCCGGGTCAAAGACCTTCCGGGTGTGAAGTACCACATTGTCCGCGGCGCGCTCGATACCGCCGGTGTCGCCAATCGCCGCGTTTCTCGCTCCAAATACGGTGCGAAACGCCCCAAATCATAATCAGAGGTAAAAAATGAGAAGAAGAAGAGCCCCCGTACGTGAAGTGATGCCTGACCCGATTTACGGCAGTAAAGTGGTCACCAAGTTTATCAACGGGATCATGCTTGATGGGAAGAAATCCGTTGCCGAAACAGTAATGTACAGCGCTTTGAAGATCGCCGAAGAGAAGACCGGAAAAAAAGGTATTGAAGTTTTTAACGAGGCGATCGAAAATGTCAAGCCCCTCATGGAAGTCAAAAGCCGCCGGGTCGGCGGTGCGACTTACCAGGTGCCGATCGAAGTCCGCCCCGTTCGCCAGCAGGCCCTGGCGATCCGCTGGATTATCGAAGCGGCACGCAAGCGCAACGAGCGCACCATGGCCCAGCGCCTGGCCAATGAATTGATGGAAGCGGCTGACAAGCGCGGCGCGGCCTACAAGAAGAAAGAAGACACCTACAAAATGGCGGAAGCGAACAAAGCGTTCGCCCACTATCGATGGTAAGCGACTCGGACCTTTACTTGTCTATACCCTCCTCTCCCGCTTTGGCGGGATGGAGATTTTTAAACCGCAATTTGCTATAATCCCCCCAAATTTTACCAATTTACAAAAGGAAACCAGATGGCACGAAAAACCCCCATTGAACGTGTACGAAACATCGGTATCGCCGCGCACATCGACGCCGGTAAGACCACAACGACGGAGCGGATCCTCTTTTATACCGGACTCTCCCACAAAATCGGCGAGGTGCACGAAGGTGCGGCCACGATGGACTGGATGGAGCAGGAGCAGGAGCGGGGTATCACCATTACCTCCGCGGCGACCACCTGTTTTTGGAAAAATCACCAGATCAACATCATCGACACCCCGGGCCACGTCGACTTTACCATTGAAGTCGAGCGCTCCATGCGTGTTCTTGACGGCGCGGTCGCGGTCTTCTGCGCCGTCGGCGGCGTTCAGCCCCAGTCTGAAACCGTCTGGCGTCAGGCCAACAAATACGGTGTTCCCCGGATGGCGTTTGTCAACAAGATGGACCGCGTCGGCGCCGACTTCTTTGAGGTAGAGCGCCAGATCAAAGAGCGCCTCAAATCCAACGCCGTGCCGATTCAGATTCCCATCGGCGCCGAAGACGATTTCCAGGGTGTTGTCGATCTTGTCGAGATGAAGGCGATCATCTGGGAAGACGAAGGCTACGGCCAGAAGTTCCAGGTTACCGATATCCCCGCCGATCTGGTCGACAAAGCCAACGAGTACCGCGAAAAGCTGATCGAAGCGGTGGCCGAAACCAGCGAAGAGCTGATGGAGAAATATTTCGGCGGTGAAGAGTTGACAGTTGAGGAGATCAAAGCGGGTATCAAAGCCGCGACGCTGGATATGAGTATGGTGCCCATGCTCTGCGGTACCGCCTTCAAAAACAAAGGCGTTCAACCCATGCTTGACGCCGTTGTCGACTACCTGCCCGCGCCGACCGAGGTTAAGAATATCCGCGGCGAGGATATGGACGGCAACCCGGTTGAGATCCAATCCACCGACGACGGCCCGTTCGCGGCGCTGGCCTTTAAGATCATGACCGACCCCTTTGTCGGCCAGCTCACCTTTATTCGCGTCTATCGCGGTATTATCGAAGCGGGTAGCTACGTCTACAACTCCACCAAGGGCAAAAAAGAGCGTATCGGACGTCTTCTTAAGATGCACTCCAATAAGCGCGAGGAGATCAAAGAGCTCTACGCCGGCGAGATCGGCGCGTGTGTGGGGCTGAAGTCGACTCTGACCGGTGACACCCTGTGTGACGAGAAAGAGAAGGTCATTCTCGAGCGCATGGAGTTCCCCGATCCGGTTATCTCCGTCGCCGTCGAACCCAAGACCAAAGCCGACCAGGAGAAGATGTCCATCGCGCTGCAGAAACTGGCCGAAGAGGATCCCAGCTTCCGTGTTCACACCGACGAGGAGAGCGGTCAGACCATCATCTCCGGTATGGGTGAACTGCACCTGGAGATTATTGTTGATCGTATGATGCGCGAGTTTAAAGTGGAAGCCGAGGTGGGTCAACCCCAGGTTGCCTACCGCGAAACGATCAAAACGCCGGTCGAGCAGGAGTACAAGTACGCCAAGCAGTCCGGCGGTCGCGGCCAGTATGGCCATGTCTTCCTCAAACTGGAGCCGATGGAGCCCGGTAGCGGTTACGAGTTTGTCGACGCGATCAAGGGGGGTGTGGTTCCGCGCGAAT
>JAADEJ010000032.1 GCA_013153475.1 Campylobacterota bacterium | reverse complement strand
CAACCCGCCTCCCAACGTAGCCGGGCAAAATTTCGGAAGCAATCCCGAAGATTGGGAAGTTCTACTTATAGGTATTCAGTATGAGCTGGCCGAAGAGGGAGGCAAAGCACTGCTGGCCGGTTCCTTTAGAGGCTTTGAGGCGGGCATAAGCCGCCTGCCGTTCTAACCTATAAGATGAATCAACTGCGGCCAGGCCATTACGATGCCAAGGGCCAGCAGTTGCAGTAAAATAAAGGGCACCACCCCTTTATAAATGTCACCCGTACTCACCTTGTCTCCCGCCGTCCCTTTGAGATAAAAGAGCGCAAAGCCAAAGGGGGGTGTGAGAAACGACGCCTGAAGGTTCATGGCAATGAGCACCGCGAACCACACCGGATCGATCCCGAAACTGGCGGCAATGGGCACCAGAATGGGCACCACGATAAAGCTGATCTCGATAAAATCGACAAAAAAGCCCAGCACAAAGATCACCGCCATCGTTACCCAGATGAAGGTCCATTTGCTACCCAGCTCCTGGGTAAAGAAGTGGTGGACAAAATCGCCCCCGTCAAAGGCGTTGAAAACCAGGCTAAAAGCGGTTGCGCCAATCAAGATCATAAAAATCATGGCGCTAAGCTTTACCGTCTCAATGGCGGCGTAGCGGATGGTGGCCAAGGAGAAGGTGCCTTTTAGCAGTGTCAAAACCACCGCGCCCGCTACGCCTACCGCCGCCGACTCGGTGGGACTGGCGATCCCGGCAAAAATGGAGCCAAGCACCGCCACCATCAATAGAAGCGGCGGAATGACGGCGACAACCGCCTCTTTGAGCACCCGCCTATAGGGCATATCGGGGTCTTTGGGCATGGCCGGCGCCACGTCGGGTCTTAGCCACGCCAAAATCAGAATATAGAGCACGTAAAGGCCGGTTAAAAGCAGTCCGGGCACCACTGCCGCGCGAAAGAGGTCCCCTACGCTGATATACATCACATCCCCCAATACGATCAGCACCACAGAGGGGGGAATGAGCTGACCCAGCGTGCCGCTGGCCACAATGGTGCCGCTGGCAAGCTTGGGGCTGTAGCGGTGTTTGAGCATAATAGGCAGGGTAATGAGCCCCATCATTACCACGCTGGCCCCCACAATGCCCGTACTTGCCGCCAAAATGGCGCCCACCAGCACCGTCGAGATGGCCAGCCCGCCACGCACCGGTCCAAAGAGCCGCCCCATCGACTCCAGCAAAGCCTCGGCCATTTTGGATTTTTCCAGCACCAGCCCCATGAAGATAAAGAGCGGCACCGCCATGAGGGTAAAGTTTTGCATGATGCCATAAACGCGCATGGGCAAAAGCTCAAAAACCTGCAAGCCCACATCCCACGGAAAGAGCACGGCAAAGAGCATCGCCACCCCGCCAAACGCGAACGCCACCGGAATACCGATCAGCAGAAAAACCAGCGCCGTCAGAAACATCAACATCCCAATCATGCACCCGCCCCTTTCAACTCGCGCCGGGCCTTGGCCGTCTCGGCAAGAGCCTGAAAAATGAGTTGCACAAACGCGATAACCGTCACCGACTTAATCATCCAGCGACAGCACAATCCGCCCGGATCGGGGCTTCCTTCATGCTGAAGGTAGCTTTGCAGGGCAAAATCCCACCCGTACCAGACGATCAAAAGCCCAAAAGGGATGACAAAAAAGAGCATTGTGATCATCTTGACCCACGCCTTCATTTTTGGCGAAAAACGGGTGTACAAAATATCCACCCGCACGTGTTTGTCGTGTTTAAGGGCGTAAGCCATCCCCATGAGAAAGAGAATGTCAAACAGGTGCCACTCCAGCTCCTGCAAAGCCACGGAACCTTCGTGAAAAAGGTAGCGCATGGCTGAGTCATAGACAATAAGCGCCGCCAGCGCCACCGCCGCCAACGCCCCGACGGCACCAAAATAGCGGCTGACAGTCTCAAAAAGCAGTTCCCATCTTCTCATGCAAACTCCTAAACAAACCCCGGCGCGTCGTTGGCAAAGAGTATCAGGTCATTGGGACGGGTCAATTCGGCCAGTGTCGCTTCCATTTTTGACTTATCTTCCAACACATGAAGCTTTTGGGGTGTCACAATCTTTTTGAAAAGCTCCCTGTTTAGAGTGCCGGTGACAATAATGAGGTCAAAAATCTCGTCGGCCTTTTTGGCCACTTTCTCATTGAGCGCCTCATCCGCCTCCACCAGCCCGGGGGTAATAAGCACCTTGCGGCCCTCATGTTGCGCCGCCAGCGCGAAGGCTTCCATCATGCCGTCGATATTGCCGTTAAAGCTGTCATCAAGAATGATTTTACCCCCCGCGTCAATGCGTTGCAGGCGGTGGGTTACCGGCTCAAGGCTCATAGCGTAGTCGGCCCCTTTTTCATAGGGTATGCCTAACGCGTCGGCCACATGAAGCGCCGCGGTGACGTTGATCGCGTTGAAAGCCCCCAGGACGGGAATATGCACCCCCACTTTTTGATCGGGCAGTGCCAGCTCAAAATCGACCCCCTCCAGTGTTGAGCGGAGATTTTCGATCTCGTCACCGAACACCTCTACCTTCTCGTTGCCTTTGACATTGGCCGACTTGTGTACCCACGCCTTTTTCAGCCGTTTGGAGGCGACAATCTCCATCTTGGTGTCGCGGATACGCTCCAGGCTCTTGAAATACTCGATATGCTGGGGGCCGATCACCCCCACCACGGCGTAGTGCGGCTGGACAAACTCGGTAATCTCCAAAATATCCCCGGGGCCCCTGGCGCCCATCTCCACCACATACACTTCCGTATCGGCCGGCAATGATTCGTTGATATCCCGTATGACACCGCCCAACGTATTGACACTTCGGGGTGTGGCATAGACCCGCTTCTCATGCCCCACGATCTGGGCGATGAAGTTTTTGATACTGGTTTTGCCATAGCTGGCCGTCACCCCCACCACGACAAGATCGGGCATCTGGGAAAGTTTCCGCTCCGCCTGGCTCTTAAAGCCGTGAAAGATGATCTTCTCAATCCAGTGCGACCCGATCGTCGCGGCGACAAGCGGCAGGATCACCCCAAAAAGAGCGCACTCCTCCTTGGCCAGGCAAAGCAGATCCTGAAAAAGGGCAAGGGCGGCCAACAGAGCGAAAAAGCGTTTGACCCTGGGGGTAAAAACCGGCTTTTTATCCAGCCGTTTCCACCAAAGCCACAACGTCGGCAGATAGCCGAAATAGAAGTAGATCCAAAAGTAGACGCCTGTCAGATAGTAGGCAAAAAGCGGAATCAGAAAATAGATAATATGCCAGACCCAGCGGGTATGGTGAAAAACCACCCGCTCGATTTTGTAGCTGTACCACTGCATATTGGTGATCAGGTAAAAACCGAGAGCCAGTGTTAAAAGCAGATGGGAAACCAATACGAATAGCGTCATGCTCTTACCTCAAACTTCGTGAATATCTCTTTGGGCGCAATCTCTTCGCAGAAAATCGCGCAAACCGACGACAGGGGGGAACCCTCTTGCAAAATGGCTTTGAATCGCGCCAGCTCCTCTTCGTCCTCTACGTCCACCACGCTCTCTACGCGCCCGTCGGGAAGGTTTCGGACATACCCTTTCAATCCGGCCTTTTCGGCCCCTTTTTGGACGTAGCGGCGGTACCACACGCCCTGTACCCTTCCCTCGCTGATACATTTAAACCGTTTCATGCAAAAAGGCCTCCATCTCGCGTATGACCGGATCGGGACGGCTCAAAAAAAAGTAGTGATCCCCCTCAAAGAGGCGAAATTTCGCCCGGGGCATCAAAGCCGCGATACGCCGGCCGGCAATCGGCGGCGTGGCGGTATCGGCCTCTCCCCAGCACAGCAGGGCCGGTTTGTCATAGGCCGCAAAAATCTCTGAAAAATCCTCATCCACCACCTTTTTAAAAGTTTCATACATATTGGGCGGCATATCGGACGCGTCCTTGGAGGCGAAAAATCGGCGCAATCTCCCACCCCCAAAGGGCTTGAGGGCTTTGAAAAGGGCGATTTTCACTCTCACCCCCAGGGGCTTGGGCAACACGATGCCCGCGCTTGAGAGGAGTATCAGTCTATCGGGCCTCAGCAGGGTGGCCACCTTTCCGCCAAAAGAGTGCCCCGCGGCGGCGTCGGCCTTGCGTCCAAGCGCTTGAAGCAGTCGGGCCACGATTTCAGCGTAGTCACGGGTGCTCAAAACGTCGCTGTTTTCGCTCGCGCCAAATCCCGGCAAATCGACATACAAAAGGGCGTAATCGTCAAACGCCTCGCCAAAGGCCCGGCGCATCAACGCTTTGTTGCTTCCCCAGCCGTGCAAAATCACCAACGTTTTCTCTTTTTCGGGGCGTATCGCCTCGTAAGCGACACGAAACACCCTCTCTTTGTAACGAACGGGCCGAACCGCCACCTACGCTCCTTTCTCTTTGCGGTAGAGTTGACGAAAGGTCTCGCACTCTCGCTCCAACGCCTCTTTTTTGCCCCGGCAGACAATGCGCCCCTCTTCAAAGACCAAAATGGTATCGGCCCGCTCCACCGTGGTAAGACGGTGGGCGACAATCAGCACCATCAGGCTCTCTTTGAGACGGTAGATGGTCTCCATCACCGCAGATTCGCTCTTGTTGTCCAGCGCGCTGGTAGCCTCATCCAAAATCAATATGTCAGGCTCTTTGTACAGAGCGCGGGCAATGGCGATCCGCTGACGCTGACCGCCCGAGAGGTTGGCGCCGTTTTCCTGCAAGATCGTATCGACCCCTTCAGGCAGGCTTGCCACGAAATCCCACAGGTTGGCCTTTTTAAGCGCCTCTTCCACTTTCTTTCTGTTTGGCGCTTTGTCACCGTAAGCGACATTGGCCAATACCGTGTCGTTGACAATATAGACCCGCTGGGTCACCACCGCCATACGCGAGCGCAGGGCCTGAAGGTCAAAACATCTGGCGTCCTCGCCGTTTAGAAGCACCTTCCCTTCCGTCGGATCGTAAAAGCGCAAAACCAGGTTGACAAGAGAACTTTTCCCCCCGCCGCTGTCTCCCACAAGGCCGACCACCTCCCCTTTGACAATCTCCAGATCAATCCCCTCAAGCGCCCGCTTTTGGCCGTAGCGCAGGCCCACTTTCTCGAATGTCAGGCGTTCAATGGTGTCCAACGGCCGAGTACCGCTAACAACCGACGGGGTCTCCCCCATCATCTGGCTGATCCGCTCATGGGCCGCCACGGCGTTTTGGAAACGGCTGTAGAGGTTGGAGAGGCGACGAACCGGGTCGATCAGCAGGGAAAGGGCCGTCAGAAACGAGAAAAACTGACCCGTTGTCATGGTCCCCTCAATAAGGACCTCCCGCCCACCCAGGATAATGAAGATGGTAATGGCCACGGCCGCCACCAGCTCCAGAATGGGCGTAATCATCAACTGCACCCGCACCGTCTTCATGTTGGTCTCAAAAAAAGAGCGGTTGAAGGCGCGAAAACGCTCCACCTCATAC
>JAADEJ010000058.1 GCA_013153475.1 Campylobacterota bacterium | reverse complement strand
CACAACAAGGAGTTTGAGGTAGAGGTGCGTGTCAATGACCGGGTGCTGGCCGTGGCCAAGGGCAAAAGCAAAAAGGCGGCCCAGCAGGAGGCGGCCCATTTGGCGTTGGATCTTTTGCGCAAGGAGTCCTCATGAACAGTTTCGGACGCCGTTTTGTCATGACCACATTCGGTGAATCCCACGGCCCGGCCATCGGTTGCGTGCTCGACGGCGTGCCGGCGGGACTGGAGATTGACGAAGCCTTTATCCAGGCGCAGATGGACCGTCGCCGTCCGGGGCAAAACGCCTACGCCACCGCCCGCAAAGAGGCCGACAAAGTAGAGATCTTAAGCGGCGTGTTTGAGGGTAAATCCACCGGTACGCCCATGGCCATGGTCATCTACAACACCAACCAGAAATCCAAGGATTACGGCAATATCAAAGATCTTTTCCGCCCCGGTCACGCCGACTTTACCTACTGGCAAAAGTACGGCATCCGGGACTACCGGGGTGGGGGCCGCAGTAGCGCCAGGGAGACCGCCGCCCGGGTCGCCGCCGGGGCGGTGGCCAAACTGATGCTAAAAAAGATGGGAATCACGGTGCGAAGCGGCATCTTCAAAATCGGCGACATCGCGGGTGAAACCGTCGATTTCGATCATGCGCCAAAAAGTGAGATTTTCGCCTTGGATCCTTCGGTTGAAACGGCCCAGAAAAGGGCGGTTTTGGAGGCCAAAGAGGCCCATGACAGCATCGGCGGCGCGGCGCTGGTACGGGTAGACGGGTTGCCGGCGGGGCTTGGTGAGCCCATCTACTACAAGCTTGACGCCGTGTTGGCCGACGCGATGATGGGTATTAACGCCGTCAAAGGGGTAGAGATTGGCGAAGGGACGCATAGCGCCGAGCTTTTGGGGAGTCAAAACAATGACGAGATGACCAAAGAGGGATTTGCGACCCATCATCACGGCGGGACGCTGGGGGGAATCAGTAGCGGTGACAGGCTGGATATAAAGGTCTATTTCAAACCTACCCCCTCCATCTTCAAACCGATGCGCACGCTGGATATTCACGGCCGTGAGACAACCTGTGAGCTTAAAGGGCGGCACGATCCGTGCGTGGCGATTCGCGGCAGTGTCGTGGCCGAGGCGATGGCGGCGCTGGTGGTGGCCGATATGCTCCTTTTGAACATGGGCCGAAAGATGGAAGATCTGCGACGCTACTATCAACGGGGCGTGTAAATGGCAAGAACAATCGTTCTGTTGGTGTGGCTGATTGTGGGCGTTATGGCTCAGGTGAACGTGGCGGTGAGCATTGTGCCGGAAGCGACGTTTGTGCGTAAAATCGCGGGGGATCTGGCCAAAATCACCGTTATGGTGCCGCCCTCGGCCAGCCCCGCGACCTATGAACCCCGCCCCTCCCAGATGAAAGCCATCGCCAAGGCGCAGGTCTACTTGGCCGTCGGTGTTCCTTTTGAGAGGGCGTGGCTTCCCCGTTTTAGGGCGCAAAATCCCCGTATGAAGATGGTTGATATCACCCAAGATATTGTCAAAAAGCCCATGCGCGCGCACGGCTCCCACGCCCACGGCGGCCAGGAGGGGCTTGATCCGCACGTCTGGCTCTCCCCCCCGCTGGTTGCGCAAATGGCCCGAAATATCGCCAAAGCCCTCTCAAAAATTGACCCCGCCCATCAGTCCTTTTTTGCCGCCAACCTGGCGATTTTTTTAAAAGAGATTAAGGTATTGGATGAAAAGCTGAAAAAAGAGCTGGCGCCTTGCAAAGGCTCGGCCATGATGGTCTTTCACCCCTCCTGGGGCTATTTTGCCCGTACCTACGGTCTAGAGCAGATTCCCATTGAGGTGGAGGGCAAGGAGCCGGGCCCCAAACTGTTGGCAAAACTGATTCGTACGGCCAAAGAGAAGAGGGTCAAAGCCCTCTTTGTTCAGCCGCAGTTTTCCAAACGCACGGCCCGGCTTATTGCCAAGCATATCGGTGCCCGGCTTGTTGAGGCCGACCCCATGGCCGAAAATTGGGCCCAAAACCTTTTGCGACTGGCGGAGGCGATATGTCCCAAACGGTAGCGGCCATCGAAGCCAGGGCACTCAGTTTTGATTATGCCGGCTATCCCGCTTTGGAAAATGTGACATTCAGGGTGGAAGAGGGCGATTTTCTGGCGGTTATCGGCCCCAACGGCGGCGGAAAAAGCACCCTTTTGAAGCTGTTGCTGGGAGTCTTGAAGCCGACAGCTGGTACCGTTTTGCTCTACGGGCGTCCACCCCAAAAAGCGGATGTGTCGGTGGGGTATGTCCCCCAGGAGACCGGGCACAATGTCGATTTTCCCGTCACCGTGGGCGAAGTGGTGGCCATGGGACTGTTGCGCACGCGCACACGGTGGCGACGATACAGCAAGGAAGATGAAAAAAGATCTCTCAGCGCCCTTGCGCGCGTGGGCATGGCCGAATTCCTGGATCGGCGGATCGGGGAGCTTTCGGGCGGAGAGCGTCAGCGGGTGTTGATCGCCAGGGCGCTGGCGGGAGAGCCCAAAATTTTGATGTTGGATGAGCCCACCGCCAGTATCGATTTTAGCGGTCAGCACGAGATTTTTGAACTGCTGGCCGAACTGAACCAAACCATGACCGTCGTGGTGGTCAGCCACGACATGAGTATGGTCATGGGGTATGCCCGTCACGCGCTCTATGTCAATAAAACCGCCCTGATGCACGAAATCGACGCCCATACCCGTTACCAGATCAAAAAACAGCTCTCCGGTGAAAACGGTCACTACTGCGGGGCCGAATTCTGGCGGGATCTGGGGCGGGCCATTACCTGTACCAAGGCGTGTGAAGATGCTTGAAGCGTTGTCGATGCCCTTTTTCCAAAACGCGTTGCTCGCCGGGGCGTTGATTGCCGTGGCCATCGGTATTATCGGGCCGTTAAGCGTGGCCAACCGCATGACCTTCATGAGCGGCGGCATCGCCCACGCCACCTACGGGGGAGTGGGGCTGGCCATCTTTATGGGGTGGCCCGTACTGGGCGGTGCGGCGGCGGCGGCCCTGCTGGCGGCGCTGCTGATCGCCTGGATCTCCTACCATAACCTTCACCGCACCGATACGGTCATCGGTATGGTCTGGGCGGTCGGCATGGCCGTGGGTGTTATTCTGACCGATCTGACCCAAGGTTACCACCCCGATCTCATGAGTTTTCTGTTTGGCTCTATTTTGGCGGTAAACGGGGCCGATTTGTGGATGATGGCGGCGTTTGACCTGATACTTACAGCCCTCATCTGGTACTTTTACTATGATCTTTTAGCACTTGGGTTTGATCCGGTTTTCGCTGCGCTTCAGGGGGTTAAAACCCGCTGGTTACACCTGTTGTTGCTGGTTTTGACGGCGTTGACAGTGGTATTGGCCATGCGATTGGTAGGGCTTATTATGGTTATCGCCCTGTTAACCATGCCCGCGTTTACGGCGGAGCGGTATGCCAGAACCCTGGCGGGTATGATGGGGGTCAGCTTCGGTTTGACACTGGTCTATCTGTTGTCGGGGCTCTTTCTGGCATACCGATTCGATCTTTCGGCGGGGGCTTCCGTCATCATGGCCACCGCCTTTGGTACAATAGTGTTCTATATTTGGAATGTCAAAAAAGGCTAAGTTATGAAAATCAAAAAGTGTCTTTTTCCGGCGGCGGGGTACGGCACCCGTTTTCTGCCCGCCACCAAAGCGATGCCCAAGGAGATGTTGCCGGTCATGGCCAAACCGCTGATTCAATACGGCGTTGAAGAGGCTGTGGAAGCCGGCATGGATGTCATGGCCATTATCACCGGTCGGGGCAAACGGGCCATTGAGGACCATTTTGACATCAGTTACGAACTGGAGAACCAGATCAAGGGTAGCGCGAAAGAACATCTGCTTGATGATATCCGCGAACTCATTGATCGATGTACCTTTACCTATACCCGCCAGATCGAGATGAAAGGGTTGGGGGACGCCATCTACAAAGGGCGTGTGCTGGTGGGAGACGAACCCTTTGCCGTCGTGTTGGCCGATGACCTGTGTACCAATGAAGAGGGAGAGGGCATTCTGGCCCAGATGGTCAGGGTATATGAGAAATACCGATGCTCCATTGTGGCGGTTCAGGAGGTTCCCGAAGATCAGGTTCACAAATACGGGGTGGTCGCCGGCAAGCAGATCGACGACAACCTCTTTATGGTCGATACCATGGTCGAAAAACCCTCTCCCGAAGAGGCGCCGTCCAACCTCGCCATCATCGGCCGTTATATTTTGACCCCCGATATTTTCGATTTGATTCGTCAGACCAAGCCGGGCAAAGGGGGAGAGATTCAAATCACCGACGCCCTGATGGCCCAGGCGCAAAAGGGGATGGTCATTGCTTACAAATTCAAAGGCAGACGGTTTGACTGCGGCAGTATCGACGGATTTGTGGAAGCGACCAACTACTTTTACGAGCAGGCGAAAAAGGCGGAGTGATGAAACTGGCAATCCTCGACGCCGTCACGTTGGGTCAGGATGTGGATCTGTCGGTCTTTGAACGGTTCGGCGAAGTTTGCATCTATCAAAAAACCGCTTTTGATGAGACCGTTCAAAGATGTAAAGAGGCCGATATTGTTATTACCAACAAAGTGGTGATTGATCGCCGGGTGATGGATGCCTGCGAGCGTCTCAAGCTCATCTGTGTCGCCGCCACGGGGATGAACAATGTCGATCTGGCCTACGCCGAGCAGAAAGGAATCACCGTCAAAAACGTGGCGGGCTACTCCACCCATAGCGTGGTTCAACATACCTTCGCCATGCTCTTTTATCTGCTTGAAAAACTCCCTTTTTACGACCGCTATGTGCAGTCTGGCAGTTGGAGTGAATCGGGCATCTTCACCTCTTTGGCGCGCCCTTTCTGGGAGGTGCGCGGCAAGCGGTGGGGGATTGTGGGACTGGGGACCATCGGCAGGGCGGTGGCCGATGTGGCCAAAGCTTTCGGCGCCGAGGTCTGCTATACCTCCACCAGCGGCCAAAACCATGTGCCGGACTATCCCAAATTACCGCTTTCTGAGTTGCTGGAGCGGTGTGATATTGTCTCCATTCACGCCCCTTTGAACGAAAAAACCGCCAATCTTATCGACAAAGCGGCGCTTTTGCGCATGAAAGAGGGGGCCATACTGCTCAATCTCGGTCGAGGCGGGATCGTCAATGAGGCCGCGTTGGCGGAGGTGTTAAGAGAAAAAGAGATTTACGCGGGGTTGGATGTGACCGAAAAAGAGCCGCTACCGGCCGATTCGCCGCTTTTTGAAGCGTTTGAGACGGGACGGCTTCTCGTGACCCCCCACATTGCCTGGACAAGCATTGAGGCCAGAGAAGCGTTGATTGACGGGATCGTGAAAAATATTGAGAGTTTTTTAAAGGCTCATACCCTTTAAATTCTCCTGCTCCAGGGCGTAAAGCCGGTAGCGTACGGTTTTGAAATCTTCCGATTTGT
>JAADEJ010000015.1 GCA_013153475.1 Campylobacterota bacterium | reverse complement strand
TTCTTCTCATCGACGGTAAAGTCTTCGTCCCGCACCATCTGGCGGGCCACCTTGTCGGCGCGCTCATAGTTTTCCAGCTTGCTCTTGGTGGGGCCCGAGATAATCAGCGGCGTCCTGGCCTCGTCGATCAAAATGGAGTCCACCTCGTCCACGATGGCGTAGTAGTGGTCGCGCTGAACCATCTCTTCCAGCGAATATTTCATATTGTCGCGCAGGTAGTCAAAGCCAAACTCGTTGTTGGTGCCGTAGGTGATGTCGGCGTCGTACTGGGCCTTACGCGTCGCGTCATCCAAAATATCACCGGTAATCACCCCCACGCTGTAACCCAGGAAGTTGTAGATCTTGCCCATCTCCGCCGCGTCCCGCTTGGCCAGGTAGTCGTTGACGGTTACCACGTGCACGCCCCGCCCCAACATGGCGTTGAGCACCACCGGCAAAGTCGCCACCAGGGTTTTACCCTCCCCCGTCTTCATCTCGGCGATCTTGTTGTCGTGCAAAACCATGCCGCCGATCAGCTGAACGTCAAAGTGGCGCATACCCAACACCCGTTTGGAGGCCTCACGGGTGATGGCGAAAGAGTCGAAAAGTACGTCATCCAGCGTCTTTTCGCCCTTTTGCACGCTCTCTTTCAACGCGTCAAACGCCGCTTTGAGCTCCTCGTCGCTTAGCTTCTCATACTTGCTCTCAAGGGCGTTGATCTGTTTGACTTTTTTGGCGTACTTTTTCAGTTCCCTGTCGTTCGCGGTACCGACAATGGCGTGAAAAACCGATTTGATCATGTGCTGTTTACCTTTTCGCGGAAGAATCGCCGACCATGGTGGACCTCGGCGGCGCTTTGGCCAAACCGCCACCGATATCCACGTTCGGCGTTTAAGGCATAGATTTTATCACATCTTTACGCAGGGTTGTATAAAATGCTAACCATGAAAAAATATCTTATCTTTCTTCTGGCCCTCGGCCTTCATGCGGGTATGAGCCTGCCGGACTACTTTCGCGCCGATTTTGAGCAGACCGTCCGCTCCGACGACCACAACGCCACTTTGCGCTACAAAGGAAAACTGCGCTTCCATGCCCCCGACAACGCCCGTTGGGATTATGAAACACCGGTTGAAAAGAGCATCTGCGTCCAAAACGCCCGGGTCTGGGTGATCGAGCCGGAGCTGGAGCAGGCCACCCTCTTTCGCCTGCGCCAATCCATTCCGCTCAACACCCTGGTGGCACGGGCCAAAGCCCAAAAAGACGGCAGTTACCTCTCCCGTTTTGAGGGGGTGGACTACCGCCTTCAAGCCGACGCCCGGGGCCGTCCCGTCGCTATTGCCTACACCGACCACCTGGGCAACCGGGTTAGAATCCGCTTTTTCAACGTCCAAACCGACCCGTTCGATACCCGGGCGCTTGCCTGCCGCATACCGGAAGGGTTTGACATTATCGACGGCCGCTACTGACGCCTCGGCGGCGGACCTGCGGTACGGGATGGCGGCGCCGCGCGCTTTTTGACCCGCTTATAGAGCCACCATCCGCCCAAAATCATTAGCACTCCGCCCACCAGCAACGGCCGGGCACCCACCCACGCCATCAATGTGACCGTACCGCCCAGCACCAGGGTCAAAAGCGCCGCCGCCAACGCCGTCATGCCGCCCACCGCGCTCCCAAGCGGGGGCAGAATATCGGCCACGGCCGTCAGGGGACCGAGAATGAGCATAAAACCCAGAAACATCACGCCAAAGCCCACACCGCGAAACACCCAGGTCATCAGGCGATTTTGGGCCAAGGCGTCCTGAAAAATCTCCTCTTTGCCGTGTGCCCCTTTGCGCACAAAGAGCCATGTCCGCTCTCCCTCATCCGCAAAAGGCACCAACGCGTCGCCCCGCTGGGCGCCCACCACCGTGTAGAGACCGGCCGGCGCGTAGGCGAAGGTGATCTTCACATCCCCCACCGCCGGAGCGGCGGGGTTTTGTCCCAGATAGTAAAAATCCTCCCCCGCTTTGATCCCCTCCGCTGTGCCCGACGGTGCCGGCAGGGGATGGACGGGGGTTTGGGGCGTCAACCGCGCCAACACCTGAGAACCCATGACAAACCCGCCAAGGACCGCGCCGCTTTCAAAGCGTTGGGAACGGTAGGGGAAAGGGGGATTGGCGTGCCCTTCGGGGTGACGGAAGGCGGCGCTGTCGATCGGGGTCTCCGACCAGTCGCGGTAATAGGTGTAGGTGACGGTTTCGGTCGTGCCGCCGCCCAGCTCTTTTTGGGTGGTTCGAGACTCCTTTTCATGCCACTGGTACATACTCACCCGCCGCGCCAGCACCAGCGCCTCTTTGGGCGCTACACCAAAAAGCGGGTCTTTTACCTGCTTCAACGGATGCAGGGAACCGCTTAGCAGTACCGCCTTTCCCTCCGTTTCGGGACCGGGTTGCGGCGTTTGCAATACCGTCGTCTGTGCCGCCATCCGCTTCAATGAGCCCGCCGTCACCACGGCGCTTCGCTCGTTCCACGCCATGATAACCACCGCGATGATCAGCAAAACAAACCCAAACAGCGTCCCTTTCAGGGCGCCGCCCAGATTCTCTCCCAACCCGATATGCCGGGTCTCGGTAAACTCGTCCATGGCTCTACCGGTTGCCCATAACCAGGTCGCCAATCATCCCAAGGGCCGATCCCTCACCCACGTCTTTGCCGCCGCCCTGGGGCGCAGCCGAGAGCATCCGGCCCGCCAGGCGAGAGAAGGGAAGCGACTGCACCCAGATTTTCCCGGGCCCCCGAAGTTTGGCGATAAAAAAGCCCTCGCCGCCAAAGAGCGCGGTTTTGATGCCTCCCACCTGCTCAATGTCAAAGCGCACCTGCGGCTGCATCGCCACCAGACAACCGGTATCCAGATGCAGGGTCTGGCCCTCATGCAGGGTAATCTCCTTGAGCATACCCCCCGCGTGAACAAAGGCCATGCCGTCGCCTTCGAGTTTTTGCATAATGAAGCCTTCGCCACCAAACAGACCCGTCAAGATTTTACGCTGAAAGTAGATGCCGATGGACACCCCTCTGGCCGCGCACAAAAAGCAGTCTTTTTGGCAAATGAGCGTACCGCCGATCTCCCCCAGGTGCACCGGAATAATCCGCCCCGGATAGGGGGCCCCAAACGCCACCGTCGCCTTGCCGCTCCCTTTGTGGGTAAAGACGGTGGTAAAAAGACTCTCACCCGTCACCAGCCGCTTGCCCGCGCCCACCAACTTGTCGAAAAAACCGCCGCTGTCTTCCTGAGAGCCCGACCCGTCACCGAAAATTGTATCCATCTCGATGGCCGGATCCTTGTACATCATGGCGCCCGCTTCGGAGACCGCGCTCTCACCCGGATCCAGCTCGATCTCCACGAACTGCATATCCTCGCCGTAGATGGTGTAATCGATCTCGTCGGCTTTGTAGCGCCCGCCACCGCCGCGGGAAGGGGGTGTGGCGGAGGGCATCATCGTGGCCCCGCCCTCTTGGAGTTCGTCAATTTGGCTTAAGGGTTTCCAATCGGCAAACCCTTCCCGCCAACCGTAACCGGAAGCATCCTGCGCCGCCGCCTCTTTCGCCTCCTCAAGGCTCAAAGGCCCCAGCTTTCTACCGTCGTCATACTCAATATACCATGCCATCACGACCTCCTGATAAGTGGGTTTGGGGTCATGATACGTCAAAAAGGGGGCAAAAATGGGGCAGATCAGCGGCGGGATGCGGGCAGATTCTCCAAAAGTTTACGACAGCGCAAAAGAGAGTCGGTGTCAACCCGCAAAGCGGTCAGGTAGACAAAATCGACCCCCACGTTATAACGCTCACCAGCCAGTTTGACAATGGCCGCTTTCAGGCGGGCTTTCCCTTCGGCGGTGGCCAGGCTCTCGGCCCAGAAAGCGCCCAGCGCCGTCTGGATCACATCCATCAGACGCAGGCGCTCTTTGGCCAGATTGTCACCCTCCAGTGCCAAAGAGAGCTCCACCGTGACGGGCAGGTGCTCTTTTTGGGATAAAAGGGTGGTCTCAATGTGCTCAAACGTCAGGGTGTCGGCGACCAGAAAGAGGGGGAAAAGAAGAGATAAAAGCAGATGCCGCATGGCAAAGGCCCGACGGCCGGGGGCGTCAGCCCACCAGCTCGTCGAGGGTCTCCTTGTCGACTTTGTGGAAGTTGAGATATTTGTAAACGTCTTCCTCTTTGCCGGCGATGGCCTGGGGTACGATCTCCAGGTACTCCTCTTTGGTCGGAATGCGTCCCAAAATGGCGCAGACCGCCGCCAGCTCGGCAGAGCCCAGGTAGACTTTGGCGCCGGTACCCAGGCGGTTGTCGAAGTTACGGGTAGAGGTGGAGAAGACCACGGCGTTGTCGCGCACGCGGGCCTGGTTACCCATACACAAAGAACAGCCCGGAATCTCGATGCGCGCGCCGGCCTGACCGAAGATTGCGAAATAGCCCTCTTCTATCAGCTGTTTTTCGTCCATCTTCGTCGGCGGGGCGATCCAGAGGCGGGTGGGTACCTGCCCTTTGCCTTTGAGCACTTCGCCCAGCGCCCTGAAGAGGCCGATGTTGGTCATACAAGAGCCCACGAATACCTCGTCAATGTGGTGGAGGCGGTTGGGATCGGCCAGCACTTCGCTCAGTGTCGCCACGTCATCGGGATCGTTGGGGCAGGCGACGATGGGTTCGGTAATCTCGTTCAGGTCAATCTCAATGACCGCCGCGTACTCGGCGTTTTCATCGGGCTCAAGGAGTTGGGGATCCTCCAGCCACTTTCTCATGTTGTCGATGCGGCGCTGAATGGTGCGTTTGTCCTCGTAACCGTGCTCGATCATCGCCTCCAGCAGTTTGATGTTGGAGTTGATGTACTCAATAACGGGCTCTTTGTCCAGGCGTACCGTACAGGCAGCAGCACTGCGCTCGGCGGAGGCGTCGGAGAGCTCGAAAGCCTGCTCACACTTGAGGAACGGAAGCCCCTCGATCTCCAGGATCCGACCGGCGAAGATATTTTTCTTGCCCTTCTTCTCGACCGTCAGCAGGCCGTCTTTGATGGCCTGATAGGGAATGGCGTTAACAAGGTCACGCAGGGTGATACCGGGCTGAAGCTCCCCTTTGAAGCGCACCAGCACCGACTCGGGCATATTGAGCGGCATGGTACCGGTAACCGCCGCGAAGGCGACCAGACCCGATCCCGCGGGGAAGCTGATACCGATGGGGAAACGGGTGTGGCTGTCACCGCCTGTACCGACGGTATCGGGCAGAACCATACGGTTGAGCCAGCTGTGGATAACCCCGTCGCCGGGACGCAGAATCACGCCGCCGCGGCTGGTCCAAAAAGGCGGCAGTTCATGCTGAAGCTTCACATCGGCGGGCTTGGGATAGGCGGCGGTGTGGCAGAACGACTGCATTACCAGATCGGCGCCGAAACTCAGCGCCGCCAGCTCCTTGATCTCGTCGCGGGTCATGGGGCCGGTGGTATCCTGGCTACCCACGGTCGAGACGGTGGGCTCGACATACATACCCGGGCGCACGCCCTCCATGCCGCAGGCGCGGCCGACCATCTTCTGCGCCAGCGTATAGCCCACACCCTCTTTGTCTGCGGGCTGCTCGGGGCGGGCGAAGATGTTCTCTTCGGGCATACCCAGCGCCTCG
>JAADEJ010000083.1 GCA_013153475.1 Campylobacterota bacterium | reverse complement strand
TCGTGGCCGAAAGCGGCATTTACGACCATGAGCAGGTCAAACACCTGCATGAGGTGGGGGCTGACGCCTTTTTGGTGGGTGAACACTTCATGCGCCAGGATGACATCGCCGGCGCGCTGAAAACGCTTAAAGGCGTTAGCTAAGCAACTCTTTGGCGATCTGGTTGATCAGCCGTCCCTCGGCGCGGCTGCCGATTTTGGCCTTGGCCGCACCCATTACTTTGCCCATATCTTTCATGCCCTCGGCGCCCGTCTCGGCGATGATGGTTTTGAGGGTTTCGCGCACCTCCTCTTCGCTCATGGGTTCGGGCAGGTAGTTTTTAAGGATAGCGATCTCTTTTTCGTTCTGCTCCACCAGATCCTCACGGCCGCCGCTTTTGAACTGTTCAATAGCGTCCTGACGCTGTTTGACCTGTTTGGTGAGGATCGCTTCGATATCGGCGTCGCTCAGCTCTTTGCGCTCATCTACCTCTATCTGCTTAATGGCGCTCATGACAAAGCGGATCACGTCGCGCTTGAAGGTCTCTTTGGCTTTCATGGCCTCTTTGAGGTCGGCTTGCAGTCTTGCTTTGAGTGCGCTCATGGGGTTTTTCCTTTGGAATGGTTTTTGCTATGATTTTGACTTATAAAGGCCACATTATACCAAAGAGGACAGCGCGCATGGCGAAGCTTTCGGCATTTCTTTTCGGCGGGGCGGCGTTGGTACTGCTTGGCGGATGCAGTACCCACCGGGCCGACCCGAAGATTGACTTCAAACCGCCCAAATATGTGGAGCAGTTGCCCCCAAGGGAAGAGGTGCGGCCGCTTTCTAATCCCGGCAGTCTTTTTGGGCGGGGAGACAGTCCCGTCTTTTCGGACAAGAAGGCGATGCGTGTCAATGATATTGTCACCGTCATCATTGATGAAAACATCCTCTCCTCCTCCACGGCGGACCGGCAGGTAGACCGCAGTACCGAAGACTCCCTGGGCGGTGCCATCTTTACCGGGGGTCCCGGCAGTGTCAGCAGTGACGTGACCGATTTGAGCGATATCGGCGCCAAGATCAACTCTTCCAATAAGTTTAAAGGCAAAGCGGCCCACAAACGGACCGAAAAGTTCACCACCACCATCTCCGCCAGGATCGTCAAGATTTTGGATAACGGCAACTACTTCATTGACGGACGGCGGGAGATTCTGATTGAGGGGCAAAAGAACATTTTGCACGTCTCCGGCGTCATTCGACCCGACGACATTACCCAGACCAACACCATCGAGTCCAAATATATCTCCGATGCCAAGATTTTGTATGAAACCCAGGGCGATGTGCATGAGGCCACCGAAAAAGGGTGGGGCACCAAGGCCGTCGAGTCGATCTGGCCTTTTTAAAGGTATGGGATGATTTTACATATTCAAGAGACGGATATCGCATTGGAAGAGGTGGCCCGGCTCTATCCTGCCGCCCTGATTCGCTATATCGACGGGAGTGAGACACCTGTTTCACTGGAGTGGTTCGATACCCTGGCCGATGAGAGGGTCACGTTGTTGGCTTACGCGATCTGTATTCATTACAAAGAGAAAGAGCGACCGCCCCTTCTTTTTCACTATCCCGACAGGGACGCGTTGGAGAGAGCGGTGGCCCAGATCGCCGCCCAACTCGATCCGCCGACGGAGTGAGCTACCCCAATCTGTTTTTGAAATCTTCGTAGGTGAATGTTCTGACGATTTTGAGCTTGTTCTCTTTGCTCCAGATAGCCAAAGCGGGGTGTTGGACACCGTTGAACATGGTGCTTTTGACAAAAGTGTAGTGGATCTGATCCTCAAAAACGATCTTGTCACCCACTTTCAGCGGCGCGTCGAAGCTGTAATCGCCCATGATGTCGCCCGCCAGGCAGGTGGGGCCGCCCAGACGGTAGGTGTAGGGCTTTTCGCCCGGTTTGCCGGCATTTCTTACCTCGGCGCGGTAGGGCATGGCCAGGGTGTCGGGCATATGGGCTTCGGCACTCACATCCAAAATGGCGATAGCCATGCCGTTGCGCACAATGTCCAGCACCGACGCCACCAGCGGGCCGGTCTGCCAGCCCACCGCCTCGCCGGGCTCCAGGTAGGCGGGGATATCGTTGTAACGTTTCCTGAAGGCTTTAATGAGAGTAATCAACCCTTCTACGTCGTAATCTTCACGGGTGATATGGTGACCGCCGCCGAAGTTGATCCATTTCATTTTGGAAATATAGGGGCCAAACTTCTCCTCAAACGCCCCGAGCACTGCTTCCAGCGCATCGACATTCTGCTCACAAAGGGCGTGAAAGTGCAGGCCGTCGAGTTCTTCCACGATAGCGGGGTCGAAGTTGGCCAACGTGGTGCCAAGACGGCTGAAGGGGGCGCAGGGGTTGTATAGATCGGTGGGTGCCGAGGCGCACTCGGGGTTGATACGAAGGCCGATGGAGAGGTGGGGGTTGGCTGATTTGGCTTTGGCCTTGAAGCGGCGAAGCTGGGCGGGGGAGTTGAAGACCAGGTGGTCGCTGAGCCTGGCGATCTCTTCGATCTCTTCTTCTTTGAAAGCGGGGGCGTAGGTGTGCACCTCCTTGTTCATTGTCTCTCTGCCGAGCCTCGCTTCGTTCAGGCCGCTGGCACACACGCCATGCAGGTAGCGTCCCACCAGATCGAAAGTGGGCCAAAGGGCAAAGCCTTTGAGTGCGAGCAAAATCTTGGCGCCGCTTCTTTTTTGAACGCGATCCAAAACCTTTAGATTCGCTTCGAGCTTCGCCTCTTCGCAGACATAACAGGGGGTGGGGATTTGGGAGAGTTCAAGCATACCCGCGTCCTAAAAGCGAAAAAGCCGCGCGAAATCGAGCGTAACGCCGCACTCTTCATGGCTTGACTCAAAGGTATAGTGCCCCTCTTTCAACTCACGATCCAAGCGGTAGCGGCCGTTTTGAAGGGTGTAGATCTCCGCCAGTTTGGCCACAGGATCCAGCAGTACATAGCAAGGCACCCCCGCCTCTTCATAAAGCTTTAGCTTGAGGTTGCGATCATGCAGTTTGGTTGAAAGCGAGAGCACCTCAAAAATCACGTCGGGTCGGATGGTCAGGCAGGCTTGGTCTTTGGGCTGATCGCAAACAATCACCTGATCGGGGCGCACCACGGTATCGTCGGCGATTTTCCAGTCGATTTCCGGTATGGCCGTACACGCTGGGCAATCTTCCAGTGCCTCGTTGAGCAGATGGCTGAGTCGGCCGTTGAGGGTTTGGTGGGCGATGCCCGGCGAGGGGGCCATGGCGTAGGGGATCCCCTCGATGAGCTCCCAATCGCCTTCCCACTTGCGGTACTCCTCATAAGAGTAGTGGGGCAGGTAATCGATGGCGGGGGGCATCATTTGACCTCGTAGGTTTCATCGGGATCCATCTCGATCACGTGCCACGGCAGGCCCTGCTTGTTGAGCTCTTCCATAAAGGGATCGGGATCCATCTGCTCCATGTTCACGGTGCCCGGCTTCATCCACTTACCTTCCAGCATCAGTTTGGCCCCGATCATCGCCGGTACGCCGGTGGTGTAGCTCACACACTGGGCGCAAACCTCTTTGAAAGCCTCCTGGTGGTCGCAGATGTTGTAGATGTAGATCTTTTTGCGTTGGCCGTCTTTGATGCCTTCGCAGACCACGCCGATGTTGGTTTTGCCCTTGGTGCGGGGGCCAAGGGTGGCGGGGTCGGGGAGCAGGGCTTTGACCACATGCAGGGGGATGACTTGACAGCCGTCCACTTCAATGGGGTCGATGCGCGTAAGGCCGATATTATCCAGCACCCGCAGGTGGGTAAGGTAGCTTTCGCCGAATGTCATCCAAAAACGGATGCGCTTAAGACCCGGAATGTTTTTAACCAGCGACTCCTCTTCTTCGTGGTAGAGCAGGTAGCTGTCTTTGGGGCCGATTTGGGGGTAGTTCCAGACCATTTTAATTTCCATCGGCTCGGTCTCTTTCCACTCTCCCTCTTCCCAGTAGCGCCCTTTTGAATTGACTTCGCGGATGTTGATTTCGGGGTTGAAGTTTGTCGCAAACGGATAGCCGTGGTCGCCCGCGTTGCAATCGAGAATGTCGATGTAGTGGATCTCGTCGAAATAGTGCTTGAGCGCGTAGGCGCAAAAGACGTTGGTCACACCCGGATCGAATCCGCTGCCAAGCAGTGCCATCAGCCCTTTGGCCTTGAAATCGGCATCTTTGGCCCACTGCTCCTTGTACTCGAATTTGGCGGTGTCGGGGTGCTCGTAGTTGGCGGTGTCCAGGTAGTGCACCCCCGTTTGCAAACAGGCGTCCATGATGGTCAGATCCTGGTAGGGGAGGGCGACATTGATGACGGTATGGGGTTTGACTTTTTCGATCAGCGCCACCAGCTCGGGCACGCTGTCGGCGTCTACCTGCGCTATGTCAATGCTCACACCCTGGCGCTCTTTGATCTCGTCGCGGATCTGCTCACACTTTGAGAGCGTGCGGCTGGCAAGCGTAATATGCTCGAAAACATCGCGGTTTTGGGCGCATTTGTGGGCCACCACGCGGCCCACACCGCCCGCCCCGATAATGAGAACGGAAGGCATGGTGACTCCTTGGTGAAATTGGAGATATTATACCATGCCGGGGTTGTAAAAGAGGATCAGAAAACGTCGCTTTTTTGCTCTTCCTCAAAACGCAGTTTGTCTTCGGTCTCCTCTTTGGCCGCTTTGGCGTGGGCTTTGGCCAGATTGTTGTGCAGGCCGCCCGCGCGTCCGAGGGGTTTGCTCTGTTTTTGGGTCTTTTCAAGCAGGGATTTGAAATCTTTTTTCAGTTTGCCGAACAGCCCTTTCATACCGCTTTTTGCGCGAAGCTGTTTTTGGAGTTTGGTCATCTGATCATACAGGCTTTGGTAGGCTTTGGCGTTTTTGTCGGTATAGCCCAACAAAAGGGCGCGGTGAAGCTCTTTTTTGGCCTCTTTGAGGTGCAAAATAGCGGTTTTGGGGTCTTTTGCGGCGATCTTTTCGGCAGTTTTGACCAGTTCCTGGGCGGTCAGCAGGGGAATGGGGATAACCACCTCCTCGGCCGTGACGGTACCAAAGCCCAGCATCAGCTCTCTGGCGCACGCCTCTTTTTTGCCCTTTTTAAGCAGGTCCAAGGCCTTCTTGACGGCAATGGGATAGGTATCCATCGGCAGAAAACGGGTGGTGATGTCGATCTCGTCTTCCATGGGAAGCAGAATGTCTCTTGCCAGTTGGGTTTTGTGGTGTTTTAAAAGGCCGTCGGCCAATGTGATGTCGGCCTGAATCTGGTTGGTGTCGGCGTCAAACTCCTTGACGGCGATCTCTTCGGCGATGGGCACCATCTTCAAAGCCGGATCTTTTTTGAGCGCCTCATTAAAAAGTTTGTCCGCTTTTTGCAGAGCCGTCTGTGCCGTTTTGATGTCGTCTTTACCCAGGGCCTGGAGGGCTTGGAGTGTTGCCTTGAGACCGTCTACCACCTCTTTGGGGGCTTTGGCCACCCGGTTGGTATGGTTTTTGAGGGCTTTTTCTATCCCTTTGCGGGTGGCCTCTTTTTTATAGGTATAAAACGTATCGCCGAAACTCTCTTTTTCTTTGACACGTTTGACGGGTGCCTGGTTCCACGCGTTTTGACCGTTGACGCCGAAGTTGCCGGGTTCGGCCATCGCGCTGACACCCATAATCGCCACAGCGGTCACCAGTGATAACAGAGCCTCTTTTTTCATAATGCCTCCTTATGGTTTTGATAATGTAAGATTAACATGGTGCCCGTAAACGGAGGAAAATGAGAGGTTGATATTTGGTAAACGCAAGGTTGGATTTTCGTAAATATTCCCAATTACCTCAAAGGATTAAACCGGGGTTTTTGCTATAATCCGCAGGAATGAGCGTTAAGGGTGAAAAATGGCCGATCATGCAGTAATATTAATGAATATGGGCGGGGTTTCCGAATTGAACGAGGTGGAAGTTTTTATGCGCAATATGTTTAACGACCCCCGCATCATCGGGGCGCCGCCGTGGATTCGCCGCCCTTTGGCCGAGTGGATTACCCGTATGCGCCTTGAAGGGGTCAAAGAGAATTACAAAAGACTCGGCGGCGGTTCGCCTCTGCTGGATATTAGCCGCCGCATCGCCCAAAAGCTTGAGGCGCGTATCGGCGTGCCGGTGGAGCTGGCCATGCGTTACACGCCCCCGTTTGCCCGGGAGGCGCTGGCGCGTTTGAAAGAGGCGGGGGTTGGGACGATCTATCTCATTCCCATGTATCCCCAGTTTTCCACCACCACCACCGCCAGCTCCATTGAGGATATTCGGGCCACCGCTTTGAAGATGGGCTATTTCCCCAAATTTGTCAGCCTCCTGCACTACTACGACTCCCCTTTGTGGCTGGAGGCGGTGGAAGAGCGGATTGTGGAGGCGCTGGAAGGCGAGCGGGCCGATGATATGACGCTCATCTTCTCCGCCCACGGCCTGCCCCAACGGATGGTGGATAAGAAAGACCCCTACCAAAAACAGGTGGAGGCGGAAGTACGGCTTCATGAGGAGCGGTTAAGAAAGAGGGGCGTGGTTTTTGAGGAGGTGCGGTTGGCCTATCAGTCAAGAGTGGGGCCGATGGCGTGGCTAAGGCCCTCGCTGGAAGAGACGCTGGAGGGGCTTAATAGCAGGCGGGTGCTCATTTACCCCATCTCTTTTACGGTAGATAACAGTGAGACGCTTTTTGAGCTGGCGATGGAGTACAAAGAGGTCGCGCAAAAGCTTGGGTACCAGACATATCGTGTTTGCTGTTGTCCGAACGACTCGGACACCTTTATTAAAACGTTGGAGGGGCTTTACAGGCGCTTAACCGGCCAGGGGGAGGGATGAGAGGGCGATCTGTTTGATCTCTTCGCAAAGCAGGGCGCGTTTGTGTGCCAGGACATCGAGGTTTTTTAGCTCCTCTTCATGGGCATGGTAAAGGGCGATGCCTTTGTCCACGACGGTCTCAAGCGTGGCGTCGTCAATCTGCCCGGCCGAAAGCCGCATTTCGTCCAACAGGCACTTGGCGATGGCGATGCCGACAATTTTGGTATAGGGATGGTTGCGAATCATGGGGCGCAGCCTCGGATAACGCGTGCCGATGATTTTGACAATCCGCGCATAGATGTCACGATACTCCATTTTTGCCTCCTTTCATAAAAAAATACTCTTAAACACGATTCAAAGCGTATCGAAGAAGGGTCACGAAACCGTTACGAAAACTCTTTTAGATTCAATAGCTGTTCTTGTGCAGATAGAATAAACGATAACGCGATGAGTTGCTTATTATATCCAAAGTTTTAAGAAAATTCAAGTTTTAAAACCCGGACAACAAGTTGAAATTGAAACTTTTTATATTTCTGTAAATGGGAAAAATAAGTTATTTTTTTGCTTTTTTTTAAAAAAGCGTTAGAATTACGCCATGAAGCAGGAGAAAATCCCCTCTTTTTTCCCGGTCGGTATGTCGGCATATTTGCCGAATCTGGATGCGGTGACCCTTTCGATGACCTCTTTGAAATTCGGTTGGGATCTTTCATACTCCCAGTTGCATCGTCGCCCTTTGACGGCGGAGCGGCGTTTCGGTCATACGGCCAACATCCAGTTGTGTGCCGCTGAGTACAGCGACGGCATGATGATCCGGGGTGAAATACCCAAAGAGTCCGTACTGGTTTTTCTCATTCCTGACCAAAAAGTCGAGTGGTGCGATTGCGGTACTTTCTATACCGCCTATGACCTCTATCTTGTGACGGAGAGGGATGAGATCGATTTTGTTCAAAACGGAGGGTGCCGGCATTACACCGTGGTTATGAGAAAAGAGATCTTCGAGAATTTTTTCGAGACCCACTTTGGCATACCTTTTTCTTCCGCATTCGGTGAGAGAAGGGCTTTGCGGATAGAGCGGGAGATGATCAAACCTCTGCAGTCGCAAATAGAGGGATGGCTCGATATCTTTTTTGGACAAAATATCCAAACGTTTGACGAAGAGAAATTCCGTCTATTGGAAACGGAGATATTCGATACGTTTTTTCGTCATGTCACATGGAAAAAAGAGCTTGAAACCAAGGAGTCTTCCGAACGACTCCTGAAAAGAGCCCGTGATATGCTGCACGAGAATATACAGACCCATTTTACGATCGCCGATCTGGCGAAAGAGCTTCAGGTCAGTGAACGCAGTCTGCAGTATCTATTCAGAAAGAGACTCGGCGTAACGCCGAAACAGTATTTCCAGTCTGTCAGAATGAATGCGATTCGGCAGGTTTTAAGCAGTGGCCAAGAAGGCGTTAAAATCGGAGATGTCGCACTGGCCCACGGTTTTTTGCATTTGGGACACTTCGTGGATCAGTATAAACGCTATTTCGGTGAGCTTCCTTCCCAAACGGTGAAAAAATAGCCCCTTTTCGTTTTTCCGACAATAAACTTTCAACTCCTCTGACATAATTTTCCTAATCGTTGTTTTTAAAGCGGGAGGGAAAACTGTATGCTGTCGAAAAAGACGATACTCTTTTTTTTGGCGTCGTTGGTACTTTGGGCCGCGGAGCCGCTCTCTTCGTGGCGGGATAACGCCACAAAAGACAGAATCGTGGCGTTTGTCGAAAAAGTGACGGACAAAAAGAGTAAAGCCTATGTCAAACCGGAGGATCGTATTGCCGTTTTTGACAACGACGGCACCATGTGGCCGGAGATGCCTCTCTATTTCGAATTGCAGTTTGCGATAGACGAGATAAAAAGAGTGGCACCCTCCCGTCCGGCGTTTCGGAAACAGATGCCCTATAAAGCGGTCCTCGACAATCGGATGGACCTTCTGCTGGAAAAAGAGGCCAAACGCAATATTCTGACCCTCCTGGCCGCCACACATGTGGGGATGGATGATGAAACATTCGCCCGGAATGTCAAGAGATGGCTGGAAAAACCGCACCCGCGTTTTCACCGTCCCTATATCTCGTTGGTATACAAACCGATGCTTGAGCTGTGGCGCTACCTGGAAGCGAACGGATTTACCGTTTTTATCGTCTCGGGCGGGGGTATCGATTTTATGCGGGCGTGGATTCCCGGGCGTTACGGCATCGCGAGTCATCGTGTGATCGGTTCTTACGCCCAAACCAAATTCAAAAACGGGGAAATTCACAAACTGCCCAATGTCGCGTTTATCGACGATAAGGAGAATAAACCGGTCGCCATTTATCGGATCATCGGCAAACGGCCCATTCTGGCCTGTGGAAATTCCGACGGGGATTTGGCGATGCTGCAATACACCGCAGCCGGCAAAGGTGTCTCTTTACCGATCTATATCCACCATACCGACGCGAAAAGAGAGTACGCCTACGATCGCAAAAGCGCCGTCGGCCGTCTGGAAAAGGGGCTGGATGAGGCGATAAAACGGCAATGGCTTCTGGTTGATATGAAACGGGACTGGAAGCGGGTCTTTGAAGAGAAATGAAACGCCAAACGGCGATAACCCATCTTAAAAAAAGGAGAAAAAGATGAACAGACTCAAGCACTTTTGTCTGGGTGTCATGGCGGCAGTGGTCGTTGTCACACCCGCTTCGGCCGAAAAGCTGAATAAAGAGGAGAAAGAGCGGATTGCGCTGCAAGCCTATCTTTTTACCTATCCTATCGTCCTGATGGATGTGACCCGAAGGCAGATGACCAATCAACCGGCCGGCAAAATTTTGAGCCGCGGCCCGATGATGACATTTACCCATATGCGTACATTCCCTCCCGGGGATTTCAAGGAGGTGGTGCGGCCCAATTTCGATACGCTTTACTCTCCCGCGTGGGTAGATGTCAGCAAGGAGCCGGTAATTCTTTCGGTTCCGGCGGTTAAAGACCGATTCTATATGTTGCCGATGCTGGATATGTGGACCGATGTTTTTGCCGTTGTGGGTACCTACGGAACCGGTACGGAGGCGGGTGAGTACGCCCTGTGTCTTCCCGAATGGAAAGGGAAACTTCCCAAAGGGGTCAAGCGGATCGATGTGCCTACCTCCATGTTCTGGATTCTCGGCCGGACGCAGACCAACGGTCCCAAAGATTACGATTACATTCACAAGATTCAGGACGGGTTCAAAGTCAAACCCCTCTCCTACTACGGAAAGCCCTATACCCCACCTTTCAAAAAGGATCCCACGGTCGACGACAAAACCCCGCCGCTGGAGCAGGTGGAGAAGATGGACGCCAAAACCTATTTCACTTATGCGATGGGGTTGATGAAAAAGTATCCGCCCCATATTACCGATATGGTACGGGTTGCCCGAATGCGGCGTCTGGGGCTCAATCCCGAACATTTCGATTACGACAAACTGCCCGCCGATGTGAAGGCCGCTCTGGTCAAAGCGACGAAAGCGAGTCACCCGACCATGCGAAAATATATTCCCAAAATCGGCTACAACGCCAGCGGATGGCAGATGGTGACCAAAAGCATCGGCGTGTACGGCAACGACTATTTGCAACGGGCTACCATCAACCTGATCGGACTTGGCGCCAACCCCTATTATCAGGCGATCTACCCTCTGAATATCACCGATAAGAACGGTAAAATTCCTGAAGGCGGCAAAAAGTACGTGATGCACTTTTCCAAAGAGCAGATTCCCCCGGTCGAAGCGTTTTGGTCGATTACCATGTATGACGAGGACGGTTTTGCCGTGCCCAACGCCATCAAACGTTACGCCATCGGCGACAGGGACGACCTGAAATACAATGCCGACGGTTCGCTCGATATCTATATGCAGCACGATTCGCCGGGCAAAGAGAAAGAGTCCAACTGGCTGCCGACGCCGGCAAAAGGAAAATTGGGTATTACCATGCGTCTTTACGCACCGAAACAGCGTGTTATAGACGGGGACTGGAAACCGCCTTATGTCGAAGAGGTTCAATAGTATCGGGAGAAGTAGTATGACGCAACGGTATTGGAAAAAAGTCGCGGCCTTTATGGCCGTGGCGGGGGTTTTGGCTTTTGGAACGCCGATGACGGCATCGGACGATGTACCCTCACAGGAGGAGATCGCCGAGATGATCAACAACCCGCTGAGCTATCTATGGATGATGGCGATGCAGGATGATTTTGTCCAGATGGACGGCGATGTGGACGGAGCCGACAAGCTCAAAAGCAATCGGTTTACCGTCATGCCGGTTATGCCGATGCAGCTGACGGAGGAGTATAAACTGGTTTTGCGCCCCTGGTTGCCGCTTTTTAGCGCCAAATATCCCTATGGAGATCCCGGCAACTTCAATTGGGTCACGGGCCCGGATGACAAGCCGATTCCGACGGGAATCCGTGCCACCGACTATCACGGCGGTATCGGAGATGTCGGTTTCTGGGCGGCGCTTGCGAGCAACGAGAGTGCCAAACCTCCCTTCGTGTGGGGTGTGGGCGTGACGGCCATGTTCGATACGGCCACCCGGGATCAGTTCGGACTGGGAAAAAACGCCGCCGGTCCCATGGGCCTGGCCTTTTATATCAGTGACAAATGGATCGCCGGCGTTCTGGCCCAGCACTGGGTTTCCTACTCCGGCCAAAACGACAGAGACCATGTGGCCCTGACCGATGTGCAATACGTGCTTCGTTATCGTTTAACACCCGAAACCAATATCGGGATGAGCCCCAATGCCCAATACAACTGGGTAACCGACGATTTGACCCTTCCGGTGGGGCTTGGGTTCGATACATTGATCAAAATCGGCCCCTTGCCTGTGAAAATCGGTATGGAAGCGTACAAATATGTCGCTTACGGCAACGACGATCTGCACAACGACTGGCATATCCGTATCTTTTTCGTCCCCGTCCTGCCATCTCCGGCGTGGTCACGCAAACCTCTGTTTTGATTTTTTGGGGCGCTTCGCTTTTTTGACAGGTGCGGCGATGGCCGCACCGCTTCTTTGACGGAGTTTGCCTATAATCTCCTCAAACACTCTGTTTGAGGAATACCGAAATTTACAATCTGTAAACCGCGCCTCACCCCTTTTAAAGCCCCGTTTCGATAAAATCACTCCAATTTTACTGATTTGAGGTAGAGAATGACCCAACCGTTGCTTATTGAGATTGGCGTGGAGGAACTGCCCGCCGTTCCTTTGCTCAAAATCCTGAACGACATTGAAAAGGCGTGGGCGAAGATTTTGGAGGCCAATCGGCTTTTGTGCGCCTTTGAGTTTAGCTATACGCCCAGGCGCCTGGTGTTGTGGCACCCGGAGTTTTCGGTGCGTCAGCCCGACGCGGAGGAGGAGATGTTCGGCCCGCCGGTGGCCATCGCTTTTAAAGACGGCCGGCCCACCCGCGCGGCGGAGAGTTTCGCGCAAAAGTGCGGCGTGCCTTTGGATGAGATCGGCCGGGGCGAGAAGGGGGGCAAAGAGGTGCTCTACTACAAAAAGCGCATTCCCGGCGAGCCGGTGGAAGCGTTGCTGGAGGAGATGATCCGCACCTGGCTGGGCACCATGCGCTTTGGCAAGATGATGCGCTGGGGGGCGCGCAAGGATGAGTTTATCCGCCCTGTGCGCTGGGTGGTGACGATGCTGGGTGACAAAACGGTGCCGGTGGAGGTTTTTGGCGTCAAATCGGCCAACACCACGCGCATCCATCGGCAGGTGAGTTTTGATCCGGTGAGCTTTGATTCGCCCAAAGGCTACTTCGAAGCGCTCAAAGAGGGCGGGGTGGTTCTTTTTGCCGACGCGCGGCGCGAGCGTATTTTGGAAGGGTTCGCGCGTATAGAAGCGCAAGAGGGTGTCGAGATCGGCCGTGATGACGAGCTGATGGACGAGGTGGTGGCCATCACCGAGTGGCCCACGGCGCTGATGGGACGCTTTGACGAAGGCTTTTTGCGCCTGCCGCCGGAAGTCATCATGATCAGCATGAAAGAGCATCAGCGCTACTTTCCGGTTTTCAAAGAGGGCGCGCTGCACAACGCCTTCGTCGTCGTCTCCAACGCCAAGACTGACGATTTTACGCAGGTTATCGCCGGCAACGAGCGGGTCCTTAAGCCCCGCCTGGCCGACGCCATGTTTTTCTACGAAAACGACCTCAAGCGCGGCCTGGACCCCGAAGGGCTCAAAACCATCGTCTTCATGGACGGGCTGGGGACGATGTTTGACAAGAGCGTGCGGGAGAGCAAGATCGCCACGGGACTTGCGGAGCTCTACGCCGAGCGCCTGGAAGAGGAGACGGGCAAGAGCGCGGGCGAGATCAAGGCGCTGGCCGAGCGGGCGGCCCTGCTGGCCAAAGCGGACCTGCTGAGCGAAATGGTCTACGAGTTTACCGAGCTGCAGGGGATCATGGGCTACTACTACGCCAAAGCCCAGGGCGAGGAGGATCTGGTGGCCGAGGCGATTCGTGACCAGTACCTGCCAGACGGTGAAGAGAGCGACCTGCCCGCCCATCTTTTTGCCGCGCTCACGGCGCTGGCGTACAAGATGGATAACCTGATGGCGCTCTTTTCGGTGGGCAAGATTCCTACCGGAAGCCGTGACCCCTTTGCCCTGCGCCGGGCGGCGGCGGGGATTGTGCGGATGGTGACGCACTTTGAGATTCCTTTTGACATTGCCGAGATGATCGTGCGTTTTAAAGGTGAGTATGCCGAGTTTGACACGCAAGCGCTGGAGAAGTTTTTCGAGGAGCGCTTCTATAAGCAGCTTAATGCCAACCCCTCCATCATCAGCGCCGTGCTGGCCAGCGGGGAGCGGGATATTCTAAAGATCGTGCGCAAAGTGGAAGCGCTAAAGAGCGTAACCGAAAGCGATGCCTTTCAAACCGTCTTTTCTACCTTCAAACGGGTGGCCAACATCAGCAAAGATATGGACTTAAGTGCCCAACTGCCCGTCGATCCCGCGCGGTTTGAAAAAGAGGAAGAACGCGCCCTTTGGGAGGCGTTTGAGGCGGTGGAAGCGAAAGAGTACGCAAGTTACGAGAGCCGACTGGATGCGCTCTTTGGCCTCAAGCCTTGGCTTGACGCCTTTTTTGACAATGTGATGGTCAACGCCGAAGACGAAGTGATCCGCCAAAACCGTAAGAACCTGGTAGGACGCATTTATCAAGCCTTCAGGCAAATCGCCGACATCAAGGAGATTTCGGTTTAATTTTAACCGTATTTTTGTGATGTCTACAAAGCTTTATGACACCCTCATGGTCGGCGCCGGGATTGCCGGTGTCTGTACGGCTTACTGGCTCAAAGAGGCGGGGCAGAAGGTACTGCTTATTGACAAAAAGGGGCTTCTTGGCGGTGCCAGCGGGGCGGCGGGGGCGTTTCTTTCGCCCCGTCTCGGGCGCGGCGGGCCGCTTCAGCGAATCACAAACGAAGCCTACCGTTTCGCCTTGGACTTTTACGCCCAAAAAACGCCCGACGCCTTTTTTCAAAAAGGGTTGGTGCGTCTGCCCAAAAACGAAGAGGATGCCCAAAAGTTTGCCGACTATGAGCCTTTTATTGACCTGCCTTATCAGAGGGCTTTGGCCGACGACTTTGCCCATATAATTCCCGATGCCTTCGCCCACGGGGGCTTTTTCTTTCCCCATGCCGCGTTTGTTGACCCTTTGCGCGTTGCCAAAAGGCTTCTTGAAGGTATCGAGAGCGCCTTCAACACAACGGCCCGTCCCGAATATCGCGGCGGTATGTGGCATATCGGCAAGTTTTACGCGCCCAACCTGGTGCTGGCCACGGGGGCCGATCAGCTTCCGGTCGCTTTGCCGTGGCTGAGTATCGGCGGGGTGTGGGGCGAGCGGGTGGATGTGCGTAGTCAGGCCGACATCCCCGTGACACTGCACCAAAAACTCTCCGTTTCGGCCAATGTGGAGGGGTTGGTACGCATCGGCGCCACCCATGTGCGCAACGACCCGCGCAGTGAGATCGAGCGGGTCAATCAGCTCATTGTCGATGCCGTCGAATTGGTGCCGGGGCTTTGTGATCAGCAGATAGTGCGTATCTACGCCGGTCACCGCGCGTCGGTGGCCGATCATATCCCGGTGGTGGGGCAGGCGGGGGATATAAGCGCGTTTGATCCCCGCCGCAAACCGCCAAGAAGCCTCAAGCCAGAAAATCCCGCCATCGCCAAGATTCCGGGGCTCTATCTTATTAACGGTTTCGGGGGGCGCGGGTTTGTCTTCGGGCCGCTGATGGGCAAGATACTTGCCAATCTCATAACACGACAGATCCGCCCCGAAGCGGCGTTGAGCGCGGATCGGTTTTTATTGCGCCACGCGCGCCGCCGATGAGTCCTCGGTATTTGGATAGGATGTGTCGAGAGGATAGTTGAGCCGTTCAGGCCCGCGGAAATCCTTGATATACAAAATATTGATGCCCTCTTCACCGGTCTCTTTGATATCCACATCAAAACGCAGGGCCGGGGAGAGGGTGTATTGCAGAATGAAGCTGGAGATGGAGTCGTTTCGATAGAGAATCTTCAGGTTTTTCGCGACCCGTTTCCCGACCTCTATGCCGAGATTGCCGTTCTTGTTGTCAATGATGTTCAATGTGTCGAACGTGATACCGAGGGTAGAACCCAGCGCTTTTTTTACGCCAAGTCCCAGGAGCATGGTGCCCATGGCGTTTCCTCCGTTGTCTTTGAACGCTTCGTCGGCGGGTGAGCCGAAAAGAATGTAACTCATGATATCGTTTTGGCTCATGGGCGGTTCGGAGGAGAAAAGAATGACCGGATCGTGAAGCGTATGGCTGACATAGATGAAAAATTTCATGTCGTCATAGGGGTAGAGCAGGTGAATGTCCAGATAGGGATTGACGGGCCAGCCGCCTCCGAAATAGAGATGGGAAGGGTGCATGAGAAACGTTTTGTCGCTTGCGCGGAGCGTTCCTTTGGGAAAGGTGACCATGCCCAACAGCTCGAAGGGTTTGCCGGGCTCTTTCCAGAGGGTCAGATCGGGTTTGAGAAGAATGTTCGCGGAGATGTCGTCCATTTCGAGCCGATAACGCAAGGGATTGGCCGCAAGCAGATGGATATCGAAGAGCGAGCGGGTATGATCCGGCTCCTTGATATGCTGGATGATGACGATATCGTCGTCCGTGGCGACGAGAGAGCGGGGCGGCGTGTAGGTGATGAGGCCCTCCTGAAAGGTAACGTTGCCTTCGGCCCTGAGATTTTGCGGGTCTTTGAAGAGACGGATGTCGCTGTGAAACGTCACATTGCCTTCCGGGCCGTTATAGTGGATGTTTTTCCCAATAACGTTCAGGTGAAGCGTACTCTTTTTGGTGTCATAGCTGCCCCGTAACTTTCCGTGATCGAGAAACCGGATCTCTTCGAAGCGGATCAGGCTCTCTCCCTCTTTGGGCAAAAGAATAGTGGAAGGGTGTTTTTGAAGGAAGCGATGATCGTCGAAAGCGAGCTCATATCGCGTAACGGTGATTTTCCTGCCTTTGACATTGCCGCGGATCGAAGAGTTCAGACCGTAATGGTTGTTTTCCGCGCTGTTGTAGAGTACATACCACGGTACGGAGACCTGAAATCCGACATGGGTCGTTTTTCCGGCTTTCAACGTCAGTTTGCCTGTAACTTCCGCGTCGAAATCGGGGGTCGCCTCTCCCAGAGTACGAAGCAGTCCCGCAACGGAGGGGATATGGGTCTGGCCTTTGAGAAACAGGGTCTGGTCGCGGAGCGCTCCCTGCAGGTTGAGGTTGATGGTACCCACGCGCGCCCAGCCTGTCAGGCGGGTTTGGTTTTGAAAAAGGGTGATCAGGTTCTCCCGTTGAACCAGGTTGAGGTTCTTCTGGTTGGCGGTCAGGTAGAAAAAGAGGTGGATCGGGTTTCGGAAGTGTTTTGGAACCTGACGCCACAGGGGTGAAAGCGGTTGTCGCGGCGCGGCGCGGGCGATGAGAAGCGTTCCCTCTTCTCGGGATTCCACGTCGGCGCGGATATCGGTGCCCAGCCCGTCGATTCTGATGGAAGCGTTTGCCTCGAGTTTGGGGTGCAAATGGGCGGCGGCGTCGGTTCGTAAGGTAATATTGCCGTCGGGAGGCAATTGGGGCAGATAGGCATGAAGCGCTTGGGCGGGCAGCGAGGCTTTCGCCGTCAGGCTGAAACGGTCGTATCCGACGGAGTAGAGCCGCACGCGGGCCGAAGGGGCGAGAAGATCGCCCACAAGGCTTTCTTTGTTTCCGGCCAGACGCAAAGAGAAGGTTTGCAGAAGGGGCGTTTGCGGGGCAAGTAGCCGAACCGATGCATCGGTGGCGAATGCCAGGTCTGGCGTGATGGTGAGATTCTGCTCACACCGCAGCGAAAGGGGCGCTTTTTGCAGACGCCACCGGGTGTGGATGTCGGCATAGGCGTATTGGAGGAAATAGCGTCCCGTCAATTTTTCAAAGCGGAGCGTGGCGTTTTGTTCACGCAGAGTGAGAGGGGCGGGTTGAACGATCTCGAATCCCGCGGTTTGCGGCGTCAAATCGAGGTGCCATCGCCAAAGAGCGGGCGGGTCGACAAGCCTCTTTCGCAGTTGTGTCATGAGGGTTGCGGCGGGGCGAAACGATCCGCTCAATCGAAGCCGCTCTTTTCGGTAATCGCCCGATGCGAAAAGCGTTCCCTCCTTGACCCGACAACGTGCCTTGAGATTTTCCACCCATACGCGGGTATCTCTGCTTAGTTGCAGGTTACGGGCTTTCAACGTGGCGTATATGGTTCTTTTGTCGTAATGAACCGTCGCGCGGTTGATGATGAGGTGTCGGAGAATAACGGGAAAGGGAAGGGTCGTCGGTTTGGATGCGTCGTTTGTCGCGCCGGAAGGAAACGCCGACACGTCGATAACGGGACGGTCGATGACAAGTCGTTGCAACATGGGATGGGGAGAGAGGAGTTTGAAGATGTTGTATCGGATCGAGATGCTCTCCGCTTCGAGGGCGTCGGCGTACCGAAAACGCTTGACGGTTATGCCGTACAGCAGGGAACCTTCCACCTTGTCGTATCTGATCTCGGGCGGCAAAGGCGCCTCTTTGAGCAGAAAGCGCAGGGTTGCCGGATGCGCCAAGATCAGAATGAAGAGGGCCATGAGCATCAGGAGTGCCTGAAGCAGATGGGCAAAGAGGACGTAAAGCCGTCCCATCAGAAGAGCTCCCCGATATGAAAGTGCAGGGCGTATTGGGACGGGTCGTCGATATTGATACCGAAATCGAGCCCCACCGGGCCAATGGGTGAGAGGTAACGGAATCCGATACCGACGGCGGTATAGACCGTACCGAAATCGGGGCTCGCTCCCTGTCCCAATACCGTGGCGTCGACGAAAAGTACCCCTCTTAGACTGTGGGGCAGGTCACGACGCCACTCAAGAGAGGATTCGACGATGCTGAATCCCCCGACGGGATCGCCTTTGCGGTTTTTGGGGCCGAGTTGCCGGTAGGCCCAGCCCCGGTTGGAGCGCATGCCGCCCGCGTAAAAGCGGTAGGAAGGGGGCACTTCGCCGTCGGCGACATCCAGGGTACCGGCCCGTCCCCGCCAGGCAAGGTTGATGCCCGGAATCGGCAGGTGCCAGATGCCCACACCGAGAAGCTTGTAATAGGTGGCGTCCGAAAGTATGGAACGAATCGACCCCATGGCATCCAGGCTTAGCAGATATCCCCGGGTGGGATCGAGGCGGGAGTTACGGGTATCCACCTGGGCGGTCAACCCCAAAGAGACAATGCCGATGATGCCTTCGGGGAAGAGATCGGGGTCGGTGCTGTTGTAGGTTTCGACATGGTCGTAGACGATGCGTTCACGCAGGTAGTAGGGGACTCGCAGGTGGCTTAGATCGGCCGTGGCGTACCACGCCCTTTCGTCGTAGCCGTCGAAGCGTTCCTGGCGGTAGCCGGTCTCTCCCTCCAGGCGGTTATGGTGGGGCAGGGGCATTTGGGCGTTGAGGCTGGCCAGTTGACGGATCTGTGAGTATTTCAGATCCAAAGCGACCGTTTTGAGGTTTCCCAGAAAATTGCGGTGTTTGAGTCCCGCCCGCAGGCTGATGCCTTCATCGGTACTGTAGCCGACGCCGGCTGTAAGATGCAGGGGTTTTTTGTAGGTGGAAAGCGTCACGATGATCGGTACCGTATCGCCTTCCCGTTGGCTGTCGTCTATGGTGACACGTTCGACCCCTTCATTGGCGTAAATCTCCCGGTAGCTGCGATAGATCAGCTCCCTGGAGTAGGGGTCGCCCTCTTTGAAAGAGAGCAAAGAGCGGATAATGCGCGGTTCGACGTTTCGGGGCGGCCGGATCGTGATGCGGCCGAAACGGCAGGGGGCGCCCGGTTCTACGTCGTAGACCAGGTAGGCTTTGTTGTTTTCGATATCGATATAGGCTTTGGCTTTGAGTCGGACGTTGCAGTAGTGGTGGTCGGCGTACAGGGCTTTGACGGCTTTTTTGCTTTGGGTAAAGAGCGCGGTCTGAAAGCGTTCGCCGGGATGCAGGGGAATCCGATCCTTTACCGGGAGTTTGGAGATGGTGGAGATGTCGGCGACGATAACCGGTTCGCCCTCTTTGACGGTAACCAGGATCCGCTCTTTTTGTACTTCGCTTTGAACCCTGGCATGGTAAAATCCCACGGAACGATAGAAGCTTTCGAGCGCCGTGGGAATGAAAAAACTCTTTTGGGTATCGTAACGGGGCGGTCCCTTCCAGAACTCGAAGAAAAAAGGAGCGTCGAGCCCGATGGCCCGGTAGAGTCGGTCGGCGCTTATATGGCGATTTCCCTTGAAAACGACAGGAAGCTTCTGCGCGAAGAGGGGAATGGCCAGAAGCAGGAGAGTGTAGAGAAAACGCAACGCCTGAAACCCTTTTGTTGTGGTTGAGTGTTGAAATGGGTTAATTATATCAAAGGAGGGGGAAGATGACGGTCATTTTTGACCTTGACGGCACGCTGGTCGACTCCAAAAAGGCCATTGCGGAAGCGATCAACGAAGTAAGAGAGAGACTCTACGGGTTGCCGCCTTTGGATGAAAGGGCGGTTTTACGGGCGTTTTCCATGCCGAACGAAAGCGTGCCGGGCTATCTTTACGGCACACGGCAGTATGAAAAGAAGGCTTCCATACTCTTTGAAAAGGTCTATACGGAGCGGTGTTATCGGGATGTGCCGCTTTTTGACGGCGTCAAAACCTTGATTAGAAGGCTAAAAACATCGGGGTGCAGTCTCTATGTGGCGACCAACGCCCCCACTTCCACCTCCAAGGCGGTGCTGGAGGGAAACGGGGTGGCCGATGCGTTTACGGATATTGTCGGGGCCGACAGGGTGGCCAATCCCAAACCCTCTTCCGATATGATCCGATTGATCGTGGCAGACGGCGGCAGGGAAAAGGCGTGGATGATCGGGGATACCTTCAAAGATCGGGAAGCGGCGAAAAGGGCGGGAATAGGTTTTGTCTATGCCGCCTGGGGATACGGTCCTTCTGCAATCGATTCTGATGAAAATTTGCCGACGGCCCGTTTACCGGAGGATATTATGGGTTTGCTATAATGGGAAAAAGGAGTTTGGATGATTAAAAAACTGATCGCTTCGGTTGAGAAAGAGATAGAGGACCAAAAGGCCAAAAAACGGCTCAAAAAGGCGCGCAAACTTCTCGATGAACTCTCTTCGCCGGAGGGCTTGAAACTGCTGGGCAAAGGCAAAAGCCTTAAAAAAGCGCTGAAAACCCTGCGCTATGAAGAGGAGCTTCAACGCCTTCAGATCGAGCTTGTCAAACTGCAAAACTGGGTTTACGAGAACAACAAACGGGTGCTCATTATCTTTGAGGGGCGTGACGCCGCCGGCAAGGGCGGGGCGATCAAGCGCTTTACCGAGCATCTCAACCCCCGCCGCTACCGTGTCGTGGCCCTGCCCAAACCGACGGAGGTGGAGATGGGGCAGTTCTATTTTCAGCGCTACATGGCCCAACTGCCCAACCCCGGTGAGATCGCCTTTTTTGACAGAAGCTGGTACAACCGGGCCATCGTGGAGCCGGTATTCGGGTTTTGCACCAAGGAGCAGTACGAGAAGTTCATGCAGGAAGTCCCCGCCATGGAACACGCGTTGATTGATGACGGGATTATTCTCATCAAATTCTGGTTCGCCATCTCCAAAAAAGAGCAACGCAAACGCTTCAAGGAGCGCAAGACCAATCCGCTCAAACAGTGGAAAATCAGCCCCATTGACCTGCAGGCGCAAAAGAAGTGGGACGAGATCACCTACTACCGCGACGAGATGTTCAGCCGCACCCATACCACCTACTCGCCCTGGATCATCGTCAAAAGCAATGACAAAAAAACGGCCCGCCTGGAGTCGATCCGCTATGTCCTTTCTCGTATACCCTACGAGGGGAAAGAGGATGCGGGAGAGATTTTACACCCCAACCCCGACGTGGTGAACCGCTACTATCGAAACGACGAACGTATCGATTAGCGACGGGCGGTATACAAAAAGAGGTCGTAACGGCGATCGGGCGCTTTCGTGACGGTATGAATGATGCGGTAGTGCCCCGCCTGCCACCCCGCCTTCTGTACGGCTGAGTGGAGGGTTTGGGGGGCGAACCCGAAGTGGTAGACCCCCTCATTGCCCCCGTCGTGGAAGGTGCCGTCTTCGGGTGCGAGGTCTACAATGGCCAAGAAACCGCCCGGTCTAACCATCGTTTTCAGGCGCAAAAAGAGGGCCGATATATCGGGAATATGGTGGAGCGTCATGGAGCTGACTACGCCGTCAAAGGGCTCTTTTGGCTCATATGCCATAATATCACAACAGGTTTTTTCAACCTGCGGCATCTTTTTGCCCAGCGCTTCCAACATTTTGGCGGAGGTGTCCACGGCCACGGCGTGGGCGATATGGGGCAAAAGGCGTTCGGTCAATAGTCCCGTTCCCGCGCCAAAGTCAAGGAGGCGGGTTTGGGGCGTGAGCGGGCAGTGCTTTATGATGGCGCGGGCGGCGGCGTCGGCTTGGTCGTTGCGCCGTTTCGAGGCGTCCCATTGGGCGGCGCGCGCGTCAAAACTCATGGCCTCTCCTTTTTTGGGTAGAATTTTACCCAATGAAACGCGTCAAAGAGTTATCCCAGGCCTTTGTGGAGGTCAACCGTTCCCGTTTTCACGCCTTTTTGGTACCCCAGGAAGCGTTTGCGTCACTGCATAAGACGCTAAGGAAAGAACACCCCAAAGCCAACCATATCGCCTGGGCCTGCCGTTTTTTGGATGACGGGCAAAGGATCGCGGAAGATTTCAGCGACGACGGTGAGCCCAAAGGGTGCGCCGGTATGCCCATGCTCAACGTTTTGCGGGGCAATGAGCTGGTAGGGTGCGGGGTGCTGGTGGTGCGCTATTTTGGCGGCATCAAGCTTGGAACGGGCGGCATGGCCAGGGCGTACGCCGAGGCGGCCAAAGCGGCGGTCTCGTCTGCGGCCCTGTCGGCTTACGAAGCCCCCGGACGGGTGGCCTTTTTTACCCCCTTTTCCCAGATTGGGCGTTGGGAGCATACCATCGCGCATTTGGGAGAGTTTGCCATAGAGCGGCGTTTCGGCCCCGAAGGGGCCCACTGGGTGGTTGAGGGGGGCCAAAGCGCTGTGGGCCGGCTGGCAGAGGCGTTGACAAAGGCGCGTATTGATATTGAGACGGAGTA
>JAADEJ010000054.1 GCA_013153475.1 Campylobacterota bacterium | reverse complement strand
CCCGCTTCGCTTGACGTTCGGCGGTTCGTTGCTTTGCAACAAACATCGCCGCCGTCGTGCGGGGCTACAAACGCCAAGCAGTTGGCGTTTGCTTTACGCCCCTCCGGTTCGAGTCCCGTCCACCGCGCCACTTTTTTTTATTATTTTCCCGATCATCAATTTCAAATCTATAAATAAGCATATGAAGCCCGCTTCGCTTACGCACACCGCCGTCGTACAAGTCCTCCCATTTTGCAACACCACCTTATCGATACGGTACGCAACTTCTATTATTCGGCGGTTATTGCGCACATCCGACAAACAACAGAAGACGTTTCTCATACATTAAAACCATACGAATTAAAATAGTTTCCGGCACAATTAAATTATTTTTATGTATGTAATAAAGTAAATTAAAATATGTTTATGAATCAAACTGCTATAATAATTGAAGAAAACTTTGCAAGGAGTCATGCATGATAGACAGTGACATTGTGAAAATAGCGAATGAAACAAAAAAATTATCGGCCCTTGTCGTAGAAGATGAAAAAGAGGCCAATGAACTGATGGTCTCGACCTTCAGCAACTTTTTCAGCCATGTCGATTCCGCCATGAACGCGGAAGAGGCCCTGGAAATCTACAAAGCCAAAAAACCGGATGTCATCTTTATCGATATCATTCTGCCGGGTATGGACGGTCTGAAACTGGCCGAAACCATCAGAGATATCAATAAAGATCAGATTATCGTTATCATCTCGGCCAGTAACGATATGAGCAAGATTTCCGAAGCAATCAAAATCGGCGTAGACAGTTTTATCCAAAAACCGATCGACTCCAACAAAATCATCGATTTGCTGAAGAATATCAATCAAACCATCGCCAAACGCAAGAAAATCGAAACCAAAACCTTTTCGATCACCCTGCCGATGGACCTGTACGATCGTGTCCACGCCGACGCGAAAGTGGAGCGCATTTCCAAAAACGCCATGATTATTCGGGCACTGAAATCTTTTTACGACATCAAGCCGTAACGGGAAGATCAATCCAAAACGCCGCGCCGCTGCGTGTATTACGGGCATGAATTTCGCCGTGAAGGCGTTTTTCGACAATGAGCTTTGACATATAGAGCCCCAGACCCGTTCCACGGGCCTGGTATTTTGTCGTAAAATAGGGCTCGAAAATCTTGTCTATGATTTTCTCAGAGATACCGCCGCCGTTATCCCTGACCGTGACGATCGCCCTGCGCCCGTTCTCTTTTACCTCGATCTTGATAAGGGGCTCTTTGATTCGCCGCTCTTTAAAGATGTCAATCGCGTTATAGATCAGGTTCAAAAGTACCTGTTTCAAGTCATTGGGACTTCCCGCAACCCATATGGGGTCGGACGGGAGACTCATTTTGATACCGATTTTCTCATCCTCCAGAACCACAGAGACCAGGCGTACCGTATCCGATACCGTTTTGCACACATCCAATGCGCCGGGATGGCTATAATCCAAACCCTGAGACGCGAAACTCCGGAAATCGTCAATGGTGTCGGAGAGATATTTCAACGTCTCGTTGATCTTCTGCTCGGCTTCTCTGATCTCCTTGATCGAAAGCGTCCCCATCTGCGCTTTTAGCGATAGATCCTGCATCACCAACGCGATGATATTCAACGGCTGCCGCCACTGATGGGCGATATTGTTGATCATCTCTCCCATCGCCGCCAGTTTGGACTGGTGGTAGAGCATCTTGTCCTTTTCCCTGTTTTTGCGTACTTCCTGGGCGATCCGCATCTCAAGCTGTTCATTCAGCTCCGCCAGTTCCCTGGTCCTTTTGGCCACCTCTTTTTCCAAATAACGGTTAAGGTCCATGATCTCCCGACTGCTGGAAGAGACAAGCGTTGAGAGTGTCGCAAGAAGCTCGTCTTTCTGTCCGCATTGAAAACGTATCGGCTTGATCCTGATACGTGCGTCGGGAGTCTCGGAAAGTGCCACGCGGGTCAACGCGTAGTTCAGGAACTTGTTTTTTCCGTCATGGTGACAGAACTCCCCAAACGTCATCATGGCGAAAAGTTTATCTTTCTCCTCAAAAAAACCGGCCGACGCTTCCAGGATATCGAGATAACCGTATTGGTAGGAGATGCAGATATAAAACCATAAAGACTCTACCGGCAACTCCTGATAGACTTCGGGAATCGTATCGTGTTGCGCCAACATTTTTTTGTAATGACCAAAGCCGATTTGAACCTTTTCTCCTTCCACGAATTCACCCGAATAGAAGCCGCCGTCACTGGCCGGCTCGAGCAGGGCTCTGGCAACCGTCCCGAACTCTTTCGATTTTCTGATCAAAGGATGAGCCAGCGCCAGTTCCATCAGCTTTTCCCGGCTCAACTTGCCGAAATAATTCTCATACACATCGATAATCAACTTGCCGTCAAGCGCATAGAGATAGCGACCGTTCGCCTTCGTGACCGTAAACTCCCGACCAATCGGTTCCCAGTTGAAAAAGTAATTGCACGAAATCTGCAGGTTTTCTCCATGCATAACGATTGCAACGATACCCTCTTCGACATATACCTCGTTCTTCGAAAAGACGATATAGCTCTCCAACGCTTCAGGACTGGAGGCGATACCTCCAAAGAGAGGAATATGGGAAAAATCTTTATTGAACTCTTTGACAAATCCCTCCATATTGAAATGAACCGTATTGGCAAACAGAAGAATACCTTTGGTATCCGCCCCGATTCCGGCCCCAAGCCGATCCAGAATCTCGCGATAGTCGTATCGTTCATTTCTGGGGCAACGATACTCGTACATATCGAGACGACTCTTTTCAAATGCCGTAATCGCCAGTACGACCTTGTTATCGGCAAAACGCATATCGTGCAGTTGTTTGGCGCTTGTGGAGCCGGCGATCAAAGCGTTTGGAAGGGTATCGACCAACTCTTTTCTGAGCGCGTCAATCTTTTCAACGTCCGCAATACCGCAGTTGACCTGAATCAACAGGTTTTCATATAAATCCAGACGATATCGGGTCGCAAACGCTTCAAACCCCTCTTTGTTCTCATAAAGGTAACTCCACTGCTTCATTTTCAACCTTTCACGTCGTTCCCGTTCGCTATAATCCTGCCATGAATTATAGCGATATTCATTCCGCCATATTCCATTGGTATCAATACAACGGTCGCCATGAGCTACCCTGGCGCCAAACCGACGATCCCTATAAAATCTATATCAGTGAAATGATGCTCCAGCAAACCCAGGTCAAAACGGTGTTGGAGCGCTTCTATTTTCCTTTTCTGGAGCGTTTTCCCACCCTTCAAAGCGTCGCCGACGCGCCGCTGGAAACGGTACTGCACGCCTGGCAGGGGCTGGGCTACTACCGCCGCGCCCGTTATATCCACCAAACCGCCCGCCTAACGGCCCCCGCCCTGCCCACAACCCCCGAAGCCCTTGTCAAACTCCCCGGCATCGGCCAGAGCACCGCCCACGCCGTCGCCGTCTTCAGCACCCGCGCGCCCCTGCCTATTCTTGATGCCAACGTCCGGCGCATTCTTTTTCGCTTCTTCGCCCAAACCAAAGCGACCCCCAAAGCGCTCTGGCAGATGGCGTGGGATCTGCTGGACAGAACGCACCCTTACGAATACAACCAGGCGCTCATGGATATCGGCACCGCCCTTTGCACCCCCCAAAATCCCGACTGCCCCGCCTGCCCACTCAAAAGCGCCTGCCGTGGCCAAAACGACCCCCTCGCCTACCCCGCCCCCAAACCCAAAAAAGCGCGTCCCGTGCACCGCACCCACTACCTGCTGATCGAAAAGGGACGCCATATTTTGATGCAAAAAAGAGAGGGGGAAATGCTCTCGGGGCTTTGGGAGCTTCCCTCGTGCTCTTTGGAGCCGAAGGGGTGCGAAAAGCTCTTTGAAATCGTGCATGACTACACCCATTTCAGGCGCATCGCCGTTATCTGGCGCTGTGAAACAAAAAGTTCAGAAGGGGAGTGGATCGACGCCGACCGGCTGGATAACGTACCGGTCTCGTCACTGGAGCGAAAGATTTTTGCGAAACTATTTGAGACGGATACGGACTGAGCGGGCGTGGGCGGTAAGCCCTTCGGTATCGGCCAGCAGGGCGCACGCCTCGCCCAACTCTTTGATCCCTTCTTCGCTCATGCTGATAATGGAGGATTTTTTCAAAAAGTGTTCCACGCTGAGCGGCGAGTAGAAACGGGCCGTTCCGCCGGTAGGCAGCGTATGGTTGGGCCCGGCCAGGTAGTCGCCCATGGGCTCGGGCGTGTAGTGGCCCATAAAAATCGCCCCGGCATGCTTGATCTTGGGCAAAAGCGCAAACGGGTTGGCCGTCATCACCTCCAGGTGTTCGGGCGCGATTTGGTTCATCAGCGCCACCGCCTCGTCCATATCACGCGTCACGATAATCGCCCCCCGTTCCTCGATCGACTTTCGGGCAATAGGCTCTCTCTCCAGCGTCTCAAGCTGACGATAGACCGCCGCTTTAACCGCCTCCGCCAACTCGGCGTCGGGGGTGATGAGAATGGAGCTGGCCATCTCGTCGTGCTCGGCCTGACTCAAAAGATCGGCCGCCAGCCACTCGACGTTGGCGCTCTCATCAGCCAGTACGCCGATCTCGCTGGGCCCGGCGATCATGTCGATATTCACATCCCCGTACACCAACCGCTTGGCGGTGGCCACGAAAATGTTGCCGGGGCCTGTAATCACATCCACCTTGGGAATGGTCTCGGTACCGTAGGCCAATGCCGCCACGGCACTGGCGCCGCCGACTTTGACCATCTTTTTCACCCCGCACAGGTGGGCGGCGGCCAACACCAGGTGGTTGATCTCGTTATCGGGCGTGGGTGTGGCCGCCACAATCTCCTCTACCCCGGCTACCACGGCCGGAATGGCGTTCATCAGCAGTGAGCTGGGATAGGCCGCCTTGCCCCCAGGAATGTAGAGCCCGGCGCGATCGACGGGTGTGACCTTTTGGCCCAACACACTGCCGTTTTTGTCAAAATCAAGCCAGCTTTTGGGCATCTGCTTGCGGTGGTAACTCTCGATCCGCTCATAAGCCAGATGCAAAGCGTCGCGCAAAGCCGGCTCCAGCGCGTCGTACGCCGCTTTCATCGCCTCGGGCGCCACTTCCAAGTCCGTGTCATCCTGCGGCTCCCACCGATCGAAGCGGGCGATATGGCGACGCAACGCGGCATTGCCCTCCGTGCGGATCTCTTTGATGATACCCGCCACGATCTGCGTCACACTCTCCATATCCATCGCGCCCCGTTTCAAAAGCGCATCAAAATCCTTTTCAAACCCTTCATCAACCGTTTTTATCCATTGCATCGCTGTTTCCTCATCTTTTTTCTATTGATCCAATTGTATTTAAACTTTTATTTAAGTTTGCTTGAGTATACTTTCAGTCCAATTCACGCGGACGTGGCGGAATTGGTAGACGCGCTAGATTCAGGTTCTAGTGGGCATTAGCCCGTGGAGGTTCAAGTCCTCTCGTCCGCACCATCCGCTTCCCCGGAAAAACGAATCCCCAAGAACATTCCAGAAAATTTTGTGCACTTTTTACCCCGTTTGACAAACCATACATTCTCAAGCCAACGGGAAACCCCGTGGCCTAATGGTAAAACGCCGCGATCACTGCGTAGGCAAAAAAGAACATCAAATGGCTGATACCCTCAACATAGTTGGTTTCGCCGTTGTCGGTGGTCTTCCATGCCAAAATGACCGTCAAAATAAGCGCGCCGATCTGAAGACTGTTAAAATCAAGGGCCAGATGGACACCCGCAAACGGGGCCAACACCATCAAAATGGGCACCGTGAGCAGAATGGAGACCGTCGAAGCCCCCATGGCAATGTTGACCACCCGTTGAATCTGGTCGCTTTTGGCCGCCTTGACGGCGGTAAAGAGCTCGGGTGAGACACTGATAATGGCGATCACCAGACCGGCCAATGCCGCCGAAACGCCGTAATCGCGCGCGATCTGCATACCGTCGCTGGCAAAGATCTCGGCTATGATACCGATAAGAAAGATAAAACCGAAAATGGCGAAAAAGTTGACCATGTTGGGCAGTTTTTCAAAGATGTAATCCTCATCGTGATCCTCATCCTCTTCATGCTGCGCCTTTTTGCGTCGCAGGCGGAAAATGCGGCTTCTGGCAGTCGATTTGAAAAAGTGGATATGGGTTTTCGTCTGAAATATGAAAATGGTGACATAGTAGAGCATCAAAAGCGCCGCGATGATGTAGCTGGCGGTCATCAACGAACCGCTGCCTTCCTGGGCATATTGTAAAAGGCTCGGCACCAACAGCATCACCGACGCCACCAGCAAAATAGTGGTATAGGTGCTGGAGGTGTCTTCGTTATGTTCCTGTTCTTTAAAGCGCAAACCGCCTACGAAGACGGCAATGCCCAGCAAGACGTTCATATCCACGATCACGGCGGAGATAATACCCCCTTTGACCGTCTCGAGCGCGTGACCGCCGTGGGCGCTCTCCATCAAAATCATAAAGAGCAGAAGTATCTCCACCGCCACGGCGCTAAAGGTAAGCACAAAGCTGGCATAGGGCTCCTGAAGCCGTTCGGCCAGGATTTCGGCGATTTCGGAGACGGTAAAAGAGAAAGCGGCAATCCCCAGGCCGGCAAACAGTGTGGCCAGATAGGGTTGATGGGAAAGATGAAAGATAAAAGCCAACACCGCAAAAAGCGCACCGGCGACAATATCCCAGTAATCCTGGAAAAACTCACTTAGGGCCGACGATGGGTCCGAAGCGTTTTGCATATTAGAACAATCCTTTTATTTGGTAGGGTTTGACATTGAGGCCGTCTGGGAAACACTTTTCCCACTCGGCACGGCACATACCGACAATCAGATAATAGCCGGCTTCCGGCCACATATGACGTATCGACGTTTTTAAATCTTCGATACTCTCATATCGGTAAACGGGTAGTTTTATATCACAATCCAACTTAAGCCCGCTTGGCAAAAAGAGTCTACGGGAGAGCCATGAAGCCTTCCGCAAACTCTCAAAACAGTGGCAATCCAACGTATCGGCCATAAATACAACCGCGCGCGCTGTCATGCCAAAAGGGGCGGGTGAGCCCTTCTCATCCAAAAAGAGCGGCTCGAAGCTCTCGGGAAAGCGGAGCCTGGAGGCGTCAAATTGCTCACCCCGTTCACGTAAAAGGGTAAATACCTCCGCCAACGCGTCAAGGGTGCACGCCGGCACCGGTAAATCGGCGAAATAGTACCCCTCTATCACCGCGTCACACCGGAAGAGCCGGCTCTTTAAAAGACGATACCCGGACGCTTTGGGCTTGGCCTCCTCATAAACGGCGCCGATTCGGTCCAAAAAGCTCTTATTAGCGCAATAAAGCGTCTCCTCTTCAGCGCTTTTTAGTACCCGCTCAACCATCTGTCGTTCATCCCCTTTGACCACAACGGCCCCTTTAAGCGGCTCAAAGCAGGCCAGGTAATCGGCCTGAAGAGAAGACAAACGCACAAAGCGCCGGGGGTGTTCGCTCATCCAAAGGCGCATCAGGTAAAGCAGGGCCCTATCAAGATCATCCACCCTGATCCAGGCGATCTCTTCATCCAGAATCTCTATCTGTTGATCAGATATCACGCCGTAGGCGCCGCGTGCCAGGGCTTCGGGAACGGTTTGGGGGGAGAAAGCGAGAAAGAGGGCACCGCGCTCTACCTGGGCGGGTCGTAACGCCATACCCTCAAAACGGGTAAGAAAGGGATGGTTCAAGAGGCGTCCGCCGGTCGCGGCCAGGACGCTTTCAAGCCGCATGGATCAACCGACGGCGCTACCGGCTTTGCGGGGGTGTTCGGGACGCATGAGGCTCAGCCCCTCGTCATCTTTGGCCGCCAGGAGCATCCCTTCGCTCAAAAGCCCCATCAGCTTGGCGGGCTTGAGGTTGGCCACCACGCATACCTGCGTACCTACCAAAGAATCAGGCGCATACCACTCTTTGATACCGGCGATAATCTGGCGCGGCCGCTCCTCGCCAAGATCGACCTGAAGCTTGAGCAGTTTCTTGCTTTTGGGCACCTCTTCGGCCGAGACAACGGTACCGATTTTCAATGAAGTCTGAAAAAACTGGTCGATCGTAATAAGCCCCACGCCCTCCTCTTTCTCTTTTTTGGGCGTCTCTTTGGTTTTGGGGCTCTCTTTTTTCTCCTCTTTCTTGGGCTCGGGTGTCGCCACCAGCGGTGCCTCGATGCGGGGGAAGAGAGGCGGGATCTTCTGAATAACAATGTCTTCCAGTGTCTCGCCTTTGCCGATAAGCCGGCGGTAACTTTCTGTATCAATCACAAAGCCCAGCGCCCCGGCGATCTTTTCGGTGGTTTTGGGCATAAAGGGGTGCAAAAGCACCGCCACTTTGGCCAGGATGTTGGCCACCAGGGCGATGGTAGCCATCGCCTCATCCTCCCTGCCCTCTTTCATCTTCGCCCAGGGCATGGCGGTGTCGATGGCTTTGTTGGCGATACGCAGGCTCTTCCAGAGTTCTTCGAGGTAGCGGTTGGTCTGCACCTCGTAAAGGTAAGGCTCAACCCGCCCGAAAATCGCCGACGCCTCCTCCCACTCCTTGGCGTGATAGCGGGTAACATCCGCGCTTTTGACGGCGTAGTTGAAATATTTGCCGCTCATGCCGATAATCCGGTTGAGCAGGTTGCCCAGATCGTTGCCCAGATCGGAGTTGATCCTGTCTATCAGCGCCCGTTGGCTAAAGTCGCCGTCCTGACCGAAAGGAACCTCTCGAAGCATGAAATAGCGGAAATTCTCAAGCCCGTAAGCGTCGGCGATCTCTTTGGGGTTGACCACGTTGCCCTTGGATTTGCTCATCTTCTCGCCGTTGCGGGTCCACCAGCCGTGGGCCCCGATGTGTTGGGGCAGTTCAAGTCCCAGGCTCATCAAAAAGGCGGGCCAGTAGATGGCGTGAAAGCGAAGGATATCCTTGCCAATGAGATGAATCTTGGCGGGCCAGAAATCCATCTTCGCCTCGTCGTTGCCGTAGCCCAGGGCCGTGACGTAGTTCATCAGCGCGTCCAGCCACACGTACATCACGTGCCTGGGGTCGTTGACCGACGCGGGAAGCTTCACGCCCCAGTCAAAGCTGGTTCGGGTAATGGAGAGATCCTCCAGCCCGTTTTTGACAAAGTTGATCACCTCGTTGCGCTTGGATTTGGGCAAAATGGACTCAGGATTGGCCTCGTACCACGCCAACAGTTTATCCTGGTATTTGGAGAGGCGGAAGAAGTAGCTCTCCTCTTCCACCACGCTGGTAGAACGACCGCATTCGGGGCAGAACTCATTGTCCACCAGCTGGGTTTCGGTAAAGAAGGTCTCGCAACTGACACAGTAGTTGCCGCGGTAGACATCTTTATAGATATCCCCGTTGGCGTACATCACCTCAAAAGCCTTTTGCACCCCTCTCATATGGTCCTCGTCGGTGGTGCGGATAAACTTGTCGTAGCTTATCTCAAACTCGTCCCACAAATCCTTGAAGCGGGCTGAAATCTCGTCGGCGTAGGCTTTGGGACTTTTACCCCGGGCCTTGGCAGCCTGCTCGATTTTCTGACCGTGTTCGTCGGTTCCGGTCAGGAAAAATACATCATACCCCACCAGCCGGCTGTAACGGGCCAATGTGTCGGCGATGATGGTGGTATAGGCGTGCCCGATATGGGGCACGTCGTTGACGTAGTAGATGGGTGTGGTGATGTAGACTTTTTTACACGTATCGCTCATTTGCAAACCTTCGGTTTTTGTTAGGTAAAAGGTAAAAAGTAAAAGGTAAAAGATTTATGTGTGTCACGATTGCGCGGGCCATCTTTTACTTTTTACCTTTTACTTTTTACCTTAAAACTCAAACCCTCCCCCTTCGCCTTTGCTCATGCTCTCATACACCTTTTTGACATACTCACTGCGTATCTCGCACCCCAAAACCTTGTCGCAGGCCATGCAACTTCGCACGCCGCGTTCTTTCTGGCAGGCTGTCAGTTTGGCTTTCGCCTCATCCCTGGCCTCGACCCAGCGGTCTTTGACCGGCGCTTCAGAGGCCATAGGCCTCTCTTACCTTGGCGATCTCATACCGACTGCCAAAAAAACAGGGGGTCGTTTCGTGGGGGTTGTCGCAGGGCAGTTCCAAAAGACGGTTCCCTTTGTCGTCAATCGCCTCCCCGCCGGCGGTCTCGTAGACAAACGCGAAGGGGAAAACCTCAAAAAGCTTGCGCAGTTTGCCCTGCGGCTTGTCCGTGGTGCCGGGATAGCTGAATAGCCCGCCCCCTTTCAAGAGAATCTGGTGCAGATCGGGTACCATGCCGCCGCTGTAGCGCAGGCGGTAGCCCTCGGCAAAGAGTCCGTCCACCAGCGCTTTGTGGTGGGGGTACCAGAATTTCTGGGTTCCGCCCGGCGCGTTGTGTTTGCCCTTCTCTTTCAAAGAGACGGTCTCCTGCTCCGCAAAACGGCCGTGGCGGTAGATAAAGTGGCGCACCTGGTTTTTATAGGCGGTCACCATCTCCAGTCGGGGGCCGTGCACCACATAGACCGCGGCGATCATCTTTTGCGCCTCAAACGCCCCGTCATAGATACCGAAAATCGACCCCACGCTCAAATCCACGTCAATCAGGCTTGAGCCGTCCAAAGGATCGTAGGCGATGCAGTAGCGCCCCTCTTCATGGAGGGTCTCGGCCTCCTCTTTCTCCTCGCTGGCAATCGCTTTGATGGCCGTGATCTTGGAGAACTCCTCGGCGATAATCAGGTCGCTTTGAATATCGAGCTTCAACTGCATATCGCCGGTGGCGTTACAGCTGTCGCCGTAGCAGAGATCCTCATTCGTGATGGCCTCGCGTATGCGATGGGCCGAGCGCTCAATCGCCTCGAAAATGGGGGCCAATGTTTTCATGACAATACCGCCTTTGCGTGTTTTTTGATCCAGTCGACAACCATGTCCACATCATTCAAATCAAGCACGTCAAGGGTCGCCGGCAGGGATACGACATTCAGATCGACCGTATCATCCACCGCCAACGCCTCGCTGTGGGGCAGATAACTTTCATCCACCTCGCCCCTGAACACCGCGATTCTCGGCAGGGGCAGGGTTTTAAGCCCCTCTACCAGCAGGTAGTCAAAAGGGGCCGTCATGGCGGCGATCTCCTCGATGGTGCGGGTACGGGGGGAGAAGTAGGTGGTGCGGCTGGGTGAGACCACCACCACGTCCGCCCCGGTTTGGGAGAACTTCCAACTGTCTTTGCCCTCCGTGTCAAAGACCGCTTTGTCCTTGGGATCGTGTTTGACGATCGCCACGCGATATTCCGCGATCAAACGGCGCGCCACCTTTTCGATGAGGGTGGTTTTTCCGCTGTTGGAGGGGCCTGTAAAAGCGACGGCACAACCTTTTGCCACAATCAACCCTTGCATAACTTAATGGAGTGGATTATAGCCAAAAAAGGTTAAAAGAAAGCATTGTTATGTTAGAATGCAACCCATCAACAAAGCCAAACCGAAGGTGAAAACGTGCGTCGAACTCTATGGATGTCCACACTGGCTCTGGCGACCCTGCTGGTAACGGGTTGCAGTCAAAAAAACGAAGTGACCGATCTTTTCAGAAAAGACCTGCTCTACGACAAAGCCCTGCAATACACCCGCGGCGCCCAAGTAGTCAGGGAACTGGAGACCAAAGCGGCCATTACCGCCACCCTGCTCAACGAGGTCCTTCCCGATCGTTACCGGTATGACGACGGCGTCTACTTTTTCGTCGGTATCGTCACCGATATGAACGTCAAGAAATTCAAATCGAGCTACAGTCTGAAACTGATCGCGAAACAACCTCTCGACAAAAAGCTCAAAGAGGCCATCAAAGCCCATAAAAAAGAGAATAAAGAGCTGAAAGAGAGGGGAGAGAAGGCGAAAACTTTCGAGGGATTCGATCCCGTCTCCATTCAACCGGTAGACGACACCAGCGAACTTTACCAGATGATGCCCAACGTCAACCGCTGGGGCAAATATTTCCTTGTCAAATATCCGGCCGTCAAAGACAAAAAACTTGTTTTGAAATTCAGCCTTTACCCTTACGAACCGGTGACACTGCCGTTTGTAAGAGCGACGCCGCGCCGATAGGTTCTCCCAACAACTTCTTGTAGACGATATAGTTGGCAAGCACCCGCTTGCCGTATCGTCGGCTCTCGTCATAATGGACCAACTCCATGCTCAGCCACGGCTCGTAAGGCCCTTTTTTGCGAAAAAGCGGGCGGTTTCTTAGCATTCTTTTGGTAAATCCTATGCCCCCGTTGTAGGCGTAGGCGATAAAGAGCGGATGATCCAGCCGCCGAAGCAGGAATTTCAGATGCTCTCTTGCGTAGGCGAGATTTTTGTAAGGGTTGAACATGGCGTCCAGATCGACTTTCTCCCCTTTTTGTTTGGCAAGACTTTTAACCAAAAAGGGCATCAACTGCATCAACCCAAGGGCATAGGAAGAAGAGACCACCGCCGGGATCATCACGCTTTCTTGCCGCGCCAGGGCATACATCAGCGCCTTGGTATCATGATTCAGTCCGTCCAACGCTTTTTCGTAAGGCATGGGGAAGTAGTGGGTTTTAAACCCTTCGGCCCGGGCCATCAGATAGGCGTAATGCCCTTCGGTCTCCTGGCAGGCAAAGCGCCGTTTGGCCTCTTCGCGCAGGCTCGCTTTCTCTTTTCCCTTCAAACTTTCCCGCACTTTCTGCCACGCGAACGGGTCGGTAATGTCAAACCCGCACGTTTGACGTTTGAAACGGGGCACTTCCACACGGGGCCAGGGAATGCCCAACTTCTCTTTGGCATAGAGCGAATAGATATCAATATCGGGACTCTTGGCCAGCCTCTCAAGCCATTTGCGCTTGCCGTCGACAAGATAGGCCCACAACAGTACCTTGTCTTTGTCCATCCGTGACCACGCTTTTTTGTAAGCCTGCGCCAGATAGAGACGGGCAAACCCTTTTTTATTCTGTTTGACGGCGTTTAGTGCCAAAAAAAAGGTGCCCCGGTGGCCCAGTTTTTCCGAAGGGGCTCCCAGCAGGGAGAGAGGAAGATGAAGAAGCTTCTCATCGGTAACAATTAACTTGACAAAGCGCTCATACCCGGGCATTTGGGCCAGTTTTTTCACAAAAGGTTCCGGCAGCGGCCTGTCCAGATTGGCCCGCCGCCATGCCGCGCCGCACCCGTTGAAAACTTTCAAAAAAGTTTTCGGCCCGCTTCGCACCAACGCCTCGAAAGGGTTTTTTTCGGCCATCGGTGCCATCCAGGCCGTCGTCTCTTCAAACGTGTCCAAAAGTTTCAAAAGCCGTCGCCGATTTTTCGGTGTCAGGGCGGCGAACTTGGCGGGCGTCACACCGATTTCGGCGCAATCGCGTTCGACATGCACAAGATCGGCGGCAGAGAGTCGCCGGCATTTGGATGCCATTAAAAAGCCCGGTTTTTTCGTCTTTTTGGCGTAGCGATCGATATGTTTCCACGTCACCCTTTTGATAAGGTAAAAGGCTTCGTCGGCCTGGGCGGGGGTGATCTTTTGCCCGAAGTAGCGCCAGATGTAAAAGTCACGCACCCGTCCCGCCGGTTGCTTTTCAAGCCACGCCAGCGTGATCGGCTCCGCCCAAAGCGAGACCGCAAAGAACAAAAGCGCGAGAAAACGCGCCATCTACAGACTCATGGAGAGTTGAAAAAGGAGTTTGACCAAAAACAGATCCAGAAACTGAAGCCCGAAAATCAGAATCAGCGGCGCCAGGTCGATTCCGCCGATCACCGTGGGAACATACCGGCGGATCCAGCCGTAAACCGGCTCAGTCAGGCGATAAAGTGTCTGCACAATGGGGTTGTAGGGATCAGGCCGCACCCAGGTGATAAGCGCGGCGATAATGACAACCCAGATATAGATGTTGATGACCATATGCAATATCTGCGCAATGGCTTGAATCAGTGTTGAAAGTATCATTTGATTATCTCCTTCAGATAAGATCGAAGATGGGGATAGAGCGTTTCAAGTTCCGGCCCCTCGTCCTGGCCTGTCAGCAGGCGGCGCAAGGGGCCGTGCAACGCTTCTTCCTCAAGGCCCGTCTTTTGGATAAGATAGTCGCACAGACGTGCGAAACTATCCGTTTGGCCGGCGGAGGCCACCAGCCGGCTTAGCCGATATACGTCCGCGTCGTTGAGCGGTTTGGGCCCAAACACCGCGGCCACCCGGGGTTTCAGCTCTTCCAGCGTCTCGCACCAGGGCAAAAAGGCTTTGGCTATCTCACCCACCGCGGAGTCGGCAAAACCGAAAACCCGTGAGAGCTCCTTGGCGTCCATCCGCGCTATCTCTTCTTGATTGAGGCGTCGCAAAAAAGAGGCATCGAACTTTTCGGCACGGGGAGAAATCTTTTTAACCAAGAACGCTTTTGCCGCCTCTTCGATACTATGGAAAGTATTCTCTTTGTCATATCCCGTGGCAAGCAGGTAACGTATGAGCGCCTCAGGAAGAAAGCCAACCTCAAAAAGAGAACGGACCGTCACTTCCGACTCCCCCTCTCCCGGCTCAATATGCACGTAACGCACCCCGCGATCATAGCCGAGAGCGTGGCGGATATGCTCCTGCGTCGCCGCAGCCTCCATCTCTTCCAACGGCGCGACAATCAAAGAGACATCCAACAGCATATCGTCCACCGCCTCGGCAAACGGCTTTGAAGCCCGTTTGTCCCGCTCCATGATCACAACGCAATCCATCTCTTCGGGAGCGACACGGCGAATGCCCCGAAGCTCGTCCTCAACCGTCACGGGTGTATCGGGACGGCGTAAGCGAACGGTAAAGGGATTGGGATTATCGAGCACCTCCGCGTCACTCAACCGCTCACACCCCCCGTCATAATAATAGTGCCGGCCCGCCAGCTCTGCCTCCTGTCTGCGTTCCGCCAAGCGTTCAGGGTCGCAAAAACAGGCGAACGCTTTGCGCTCCTGAAGCAGTTTGACGGCCATGTGCTGATGGATACGCAGGTTGTCCCGCCGATAATGCACGCCCTCACCGACAATGCCGCAAAGCCCCAGCGCTTCCAAAACCTCGCTCTCATGGCCGGGCTCTTCAAAACAGAGGAGAAAACGCGCCCCTTCCCGCCGGGACGCAAGGTAATTGAAAAGCGCGATTCTAAGATCTGCCAGCGTCAATGGCGCATGGCTCGCAGGAGCGTAACGAAACATGAGGCCCTTCTCTTTTTTGGAGCGATTATACCAAATCGTCCAAAGGCTTCGGCTCACCCGGATAATACCCCTGGATATAATCGATCCCCATATGCCTGACAATCTCGTATATTTTGGCGTCCGTTACAAACTCGGCACAGGTCTCAATACCCAGTTTCCCGGCAAAATCCACAATTGTTTCCACCATGATGCGGCAACTCTCTTCCCGGTCCAATTGACGGATAAGCGATCCGTCAATTTTCAAAAGATCGATCTCCAACTCATACACATTGGTAAAATTGGAATACCCCGATCCAAAATCATCCAATGCGACACGAACACCCAGCTCCCGGAAACGTTGTAATGTTTTCGTCACTTCGTCAAAACGCACGATTCCCTCATGCTCGAGAATTTCAATCTGGACTCTGCCGAACAGACCGTATCTTTTCATCTCCTCTATCATAAATTCCATGGTCTCCGCGTTGACAATATCCCTGTATGAAAGATTGATGGAAACATCGTAGGGAAGATGTTCAAATCCCTCAAAGGTTTTGTGGATCATCCGACGCGTCAAATGGGGATAGAAACGGGTCTTTTTCGCTATATCCAAAAACTCGTCGGGAACGTGAACCCGGCCGTCTCTGTCTATCAACCGCACCAGCGCCTCGTATTTTTCAACCTTCCCGCTTCCGATGGAAACAAGCGGCTGAAAATAGGGAACGATCCGATCCTCATCCAACGCGTATTTCAACCGCTCCGCCCATTCGATGTTCTCCCGATACCGTTTTCCGATATTCAATGCGCGCTCGAAAATGACGAAATCCCTCTTTTCCGCTTTGGCCTTTTTGATGGCCATATCCGCCGTCACAAGCATATCCGAAGACTCCATGGAGACCCCTGCCGCCACGCGTAAATGGATTTCCTCTCCCTCAACCACGAAAGTGTGATGGTGAATTGCCATAACGATTTTTTCTATTTCCGCACTCATCTCCTCCAACGAGAACGGTTCGTAAAAGAGCATGGCAAACTCGTCGGAAGGCATACGAAAGAGCATGGCTCTTCTCTTTTCCACCCATCGGGTCAGAATTTCCGAAAGTTGAAGGATCAGCAAATCACCGGCACGATGGCCGTAAAAATCGTTCACTTCGTTGAAATCGTCGATATTGATTAAAACCAGCGCGGTCGCTTCGCCTTTTTTCAACTCTTTCAGCAACGCGTTCCGGTTTGGCAGCGATGTCAGCTCATCATGATAATAACGGTGATGGAGTTCCGCTGTCCGTTTTTTCAAGGATGCCGTTTTCCTGGCCACCTCCGTTTCAAGCTTGAGGGTATACATCTGCTCTTTGCGATAATAACGGCGCAATAGGAAATAAAACGCGACAAGAAAAACAAGACTGCCCAAGACGATTTTGACGATATTGACAAACGCCATTCGCTCAAAACTCTTTTTCATACCGTTTTGAGAGAGCCTGATCGCGATGATCCCTTTGAGATCCCCTTCCCGATAGCCGTATTCACCCTTATAATGTTCTCTGATATAGAGCGGAGCCTCTTCCTTTTTGCCGTGACACTTCAGACACCGTCGGGTAATATAGAGCGGCGAAGCGTAAAAAAACTGTTCCCCGTCCTCTTGTCGGATGGATTGATAAAAGGCGCGTGCCTTTGGATGACTTCTGAAAAACCGGATACTTTCAAGTTCCAATCCTCTGGCCATGTTTTTGGGGTCGCCAGGACGATCGGAAACCGTTCGTATTGAAGCCTTTTCCTGTAAATGGCGGGAAAATTTTTCCGAAATATCGGCCATGGCCAATACGGGAAGGATCTTGATGTTTTTATCATTGACGGTGGCACACCCTTCCAGAAAACGTTTCTGGTATGTCCGTCGAAAGGCTTTCACAAAATCTTCCAGGATCACGGCCTGCCTGTAGGCAAAAAGTTGCCGCATGAGGGTCATATGTTTCCACTGATCATAAATGAAATAGATGTTGAAAAGCAGCGTCAAAAGCGCGACGAAAAAATAGATGTATCGGAGTTTACTTGACACCGGCAATCACTTTCTGTCTCGGTAAGACGGTCGTATCGATCACGGTTACTTTCGGGTTTTACGGCCCAAACTCTCAACTCACTAATTTCGTTATAAAACGACGGCAGATGTTTAAGTATAGCGGTTTTTCCTTAAATATACCTATTCGGCACCTTCAAAACTTTCAGTCGCTTTCCTGTACAATTCGTTCATTGAAGTTTTTGTCAAAAAGGTTTTCTCATGAAACGCAGGGATTTCCTGACAGCCGCGCTCTCCACCGCCGCGGCAGCCTCCCTGACCGGCTGTACCCGCGAAATGATTGAAGGCAAAAAGGGCCCAGCCGTCGGCCGGCGCAAAAAAGTGACCCTGAAAATCGCCACCAGTTGGCCCGCCCACTTTCCCATCATGGGCACGGGCGTGGAATGGTTTGCCCAAGAGGTAAAAAAACTCAGCGGCGGCACGCTCATTATCAAGGTCTATCCCAAAAACATTCTGGTTCCCGCTTTGGCGGTCTTTGACGCCGCTTCCGGCGGGCAGATCGACGGCTTTCACTCAGGCCCCTACTACTGGAAAGGCAAAAACCCCGCGTTCTCGCTCTTTAGCGGCCTGCCGCTGGGCATGAACGCCACGGAGCTGGTCTGTTGGATGGAGTACGGCGGCGGGTATAAATTGTGGCGAGAGCTCTATGCCCGCTACAACCTCTACCCCTTCATGGGCGGCAATACCGGCGTTCAGATGGGCGGCTGGTTTCGCAAGCCCATCAAGAGCCTGGCGGATCTGAAGGGTCTTAAGATGCGCATACCCGGCCTTGGCGGCGAAGTGATGGCCCGGCTTGGGGTCAACCCCATTCTGCTTCCCGCCGGCGAAATCTACACCGCCCTGGAGCGCGGCACCATCGACGCCACCGAATGGGTCGGCCCGGCGCTGGATATTAGCATGGGCTTTTACAAGGTGGCCCCCTACTACTACACCGGCTGGCATGAACCCGGATCGGTGCTGGAGCTAACCTTTAACAAAGCCCGTTTCGATCGGCTCTGCGAAGAGCACAAGGCGATTATCGCCACGACGGCCAAAGCGATGAACACCCGAATGTATCATGAGTTTATGGACCAAAACGCCAGAGCGCTCAAACAACTGCAAGAAGAGGGCATCCAAGTGCGCCACTTCCCTCAAACGGTTACCGAAGCGGCCAAAAAGGCGGTGGCCGAGGTGGTGGCCGAACAATCAAAGCAGAGCGCCGATTTCAAACGGGTCTACGCCTCCATGGCCGAGTATTACAAACTCATTCGTCCCTGGGATGACCTAAGCGAAGGGCACTACCTACAGATTCGATAAAAAACGCGCCAACCGCCTAATACCCTCTTCCATCACCGCGATCTCACGGGTAAAGGCGAATCGGACAAAGCGCCGTCCCCCGGGGCCGAAGTCGCCGCCGGGAGTGGCGGATACTCTCTCTTTTTCCCACAGATCCCGGCAAAAAGCCCCGCTATCATCATAGTAGGGCGACACGTCACACCAGACATAAAAGGCCCCCTGCGGCTTACAGGGCAGGTCAAAAAAGCGCGCCAGGCGCGAAACCAGCCACTCCCTGCGGGCCTTGAACGTCAGGCGCACCTCTTCCAGATACGCGCTGTCAAACGCCTCCAGCGCGGCGTACTGCATGGGTGTGGGGGCGCAAAGATAAAGATTTTGCGCCAGCCTCTCCATGCTCTCCATCAGGCGCTCGGGCACCACGATCCATCCCAGGCGGAAACCGGGCATACAAAAGCTTTTGGAAAAGCCGTTTGTCACCAAAGCGTTCTCATCAAAAGCCAGGGCGCTTGGAGGTTTTTGCTCATACCACAGCCCCTGGTAGAGCTCATCGGAAATGAGCGCCACGTCAAGCGCCCTGCACCGCTTGGCCAGCGCTTTGAGAGCCGAAGGGGCATAGACCCCGCCGGTGGGGTTGGCGGGCGATAAAATATGCACCGCCCGATCATCGGCGCAAAGTACGTCGGGAGAAATCATATACCCCTCCTCCGCCCGGGTGGGTACCACCCTGGCCTCAATGCCCTGCAAACGGGCGAAATTGCGATAACAGGGGTAGGAGGGGTCGGCCATCACCACCCGATCTTGCGGACCCAAGACCAGCCAGTAGGCCGACAAAAGCGCGGCGCTACTGCCGGGTGTGACAAAAATCCGCATGGGATCGATCGAGAGGTTTTGCTCTGTCTCATACCACCGGGCGATCTTCTCTCTCAATGCCCAAAGCCCGGCGCTTGGGGTGTAGCCGTAGGCTTTGGCGGGAAGGTTTTTCAGCGCCTCTCTCACCCCCGGAGGCGGCGGCAGGTCGGGCTCACCCACCTCAAAACGCACGGCATCGGGCTGGGCGGAGGCGCGGCGTACTATGGCCATCACCTCAAAAGGGGTAACCTTCTCAGCGGGCCGTTTTGGGGAAGAAGCGTTTGATAACATAACCCTCGTCTTTGAGTTCGTCGTTTGGATCAAAGGTGTAGTCGTCGAAATGGTCGTTAAGCACCGCCGCCAGCAACTTCAGCCGATCTTCTATGCTCATTTTTGGAAAGCGCTTTTTCAAAAAGGTATACAGATCCTCCTTTTGATCCGTCACCTCCCGATGAAGCGCCGCAATCTTCTCAACGCTCAAATCCTCCCCGCTCACCCCAGACTCCTGTAGGCGATGGGATCTTCCAGCCCCGCTTTCTCAAAGCCTTTGAGACGCAGGCGGCAACTGTCGCACACCCCGCAGGCAAGTTCTTCATCCTGATAACAGCTCCACGTCAGCGCCAGCGGCACCCCCACTTCCGCCGCCTTTTGGACGATCTGCTCTTTTTTGAGATGCACCAGCGGTGTTTTGAGGACAATTTTCGTCTCCTCTTTGGTGCCAAGATTGATCGCCCGCTCCATGGCGGCAATAAAATCTTCCCGGCAATCGGGGTAGCCGCTGCTGTCCTCTTCCACCACGCCGATATAGAGGGCCTCGGCCCCCTCTTTCTCGGCCACCGCCGCGGCGATGGAGAGAAAGATGCCGTTGCGAAACGGCACATAGGTGATGGGCACCCCCGGCTGCACGCCGTCGGTAGGGACCGCCAGGTTTTTGTCCGTCAACGCCGACGCGCCGATCTGGGCGAAAAAGCCCAGGTCGATCTCATAACGCGCTTTAACCCCCAGCGCGTCGCAGATCGCCCGAAAGGCCGTTCGCTCTCTTCCCTCCGTTCGCTGGCGATAATCGAAGTGGACCGCCACAATCTCATAGCCTTCCTGTTTGGCAATATAGGCCGCCGTGGAAGAGTCCATACCGCCGCTTAAAATGACAACCGCTCGTTTCACGCCGCTCCTTCCGGTTCATTTGGCAGGATTTTAACGCATTTTGGATAAAATCGCCCCCATGATCGAACTGACCAACACCACCGACTTTCAACCCGATATTAACCTTTTGGAGCGTCTGGCCCAACGCTTAAGTGAGCGTCCCGTGGAGCTGATACTCACCGACAACGCCGCCATACAGGAGCTCAACCGGCAGCATCGCGACATCGACAAGCCCACCGACGTACTCAGTTTCCCGCTTGAAAACGTCCCCTTCGCGCCCCTTGGCAGTGTCGTTATCAGTGTCGATTTTGTGCGCAATAAGGCCCAAGCGCTGGGGCACACGCCCCAAGAGGAGGCCGCCCTGCTCTTTTTGCACGGCCTTTTGCACCTGCTGGGATACGACCACGAAACCGACGAGGGGCAGATGCGCCGGGAAGAGGAGAGAATCATTCGGGAATTTTCACTCCCTGAAAGCCTTATTGTCCGCACGGAGGAGAACGCATGATCGACCTGCTCATCTTCATCGCCGGTATGGCGGCGCTCATCGGCGGCGCGGAGCTTTTGATACGCGAGTCCGAACGCATCGCCCTGCACTTTGGCATCAGCGAGTTTGTCATCGGGGCCACGCTCATCGCGCTGGGCACCAGCCTGCCGGAGATGGCCGCCAGCGTGGCCGCCAGCCTCAAGGGCCAGAGCCAGATGGCCGTGGCCAACGTGCTGGGCTCCAACATCATGAACATCGCCCTGGTTCTGGGACTTGTCTTTCTCATCGCCCGGCACATCACCCCCGACAGGGACCTCTTTGCCAAAGACAGCGCCTGGCTGCTCTTTCCGGCCATCGTCTTTCCCCTCATGACCCTTGACGGCACCCTTTCACGCCTGGACGGGTTACTGCTGATGGCCATGATGGGCGCCTATTTGCTCTTTTTGGTCCAATCGGAGCAGACCGAAGAGTTGGCGGAGATTGACGAGGAGATCAAAAAAGAGCCCTTCAACTGGGTCAAAACCGCCGGCTGGCTCACGGCGGGTTTCGCGCTTGTCATCGGCGGCGCCGACTACGCCATCGAGAGCGCCGCGGCTATCGCCCGGGGGTTTGGGGTGAGCGAGTGGCTGATCGGTCTGCTTCTGATTGCGTTTGGTACCAGCCTGCCCGAACTGGTAGTCAGCATCAAAGCGGCCCGCGCGGGCAAGGCCGACATGAGCATCGGCAACATCATCGGCTCCAACATGGCCAACACCTCCGTGGTGCTGGGATCGGCCTCCCTGACACGCCCGCTTCCCTTTGATCTTTCGGCCAACTCTTTCGATCTCTTTTTGATGATGGGGGTGACGCTGATGCTCGTTTTCATCACCGCCAACCGCCTCTACGCCAAAGCCAGCGGCGTGATGCTGTTGATCGTGTTGGGCATCTTCCTCCAACACGCCCTGGCTTAGCGGATATACCCCTCTTTCAACAACCAATTATAGATTTTCCTGGCGATCGGCCCGGCGGCGTGCCCGCCGTGCCCGCCGTGCTCAACCAGAATGGTCACCACATACTGGGGATTCCGGTAAGGACCGTAGGTGGTCAGCCACGCGTGGGAGCGGTGAAAGTAGGCCAGATCCTCCTCTTTCATCCGCTTCTTCTCCTCCTGGGGTATCCCGATCACCTGGGCCGTACCGGTTTTGCCCGCCACTTTGACCTTACAGCGGTGCAAGGCGGCATAGGCCGTCCCTTTGGGGTGATTACACACCTCGTACATGGCCCTTTGCACCAGGGGAAGCACCTGCTTTTGGCGGGGTGTCAAAACCTCTTCGCTCATCAACGGCACCATTTGTTTGGCCAACCGTTTGGCCAGCGTAGGCCTTGGCAGACGCCCCGTGGCCAGCAGGGCCGTATAGCGGGCGATCTGCATGGGCGTAACCAACACATACCCCTGCCCGATGGCGGCATTGAGCGTTTCGCCGATGTACCAGGGCTGGCCGTAACGGTTCATCTTCCAAATCTTGTCGGGCATCACCCCGATAAACTCGTTGGG
>JAADEJ010000022.1 GCA_013153475.1 Campylobacterota bacterium | reverse complement strand
AACCTGTTACTTACTTAAAGAGTCGAGCTGCTGATGTTCTAAAACATATTAACGAAACGCATCGACCAATGATTATTACTCAAAATGGTGAAGCGAAAGCTGTTATTCAAGACCCAAAAAGTTATGAAGATATGAGAAATGCTATCTCAATACTCAAACTTCTTTCATTTGCTGAAGAAGATATAAGAGAAGGAAATCTACATTCAGAAGAAGATGTCTTTGAATCTGTTGAAGAACTTCTCAAAAAATGAGTAAAATATATAAAGTTCGATGGACTTCCAATGCCAAAGAAGACCTTTTAAATATTGTTGCCTATATCAAAGAAGATTCGCCAACTATCGCAAAAGATGTTTATCAGAAGATAAGAAGTAAAGCCAATTCGAGTAATTTTTTTCCACTTAGAGGTAGAGTTGTACCTGAACTTCAAAAAGAGGGTATTACGTTGTATAGAGAACTTATCGCTTTTTCTTGGAGAATTATGTATAAAGTTGATAATGATACTGTTTACATTATGGCTATTTTTGACTCCAGACGAAATGTAGAAGATTTACTGTTTCAAAAGTTACTAAGAAAATCAAATGCTAACAAAACAGAGTAGCCAATACATGACTTAACGGCAATGTATTGGCAATTTGTAGTCGTTAAACCTCCCCCACCTCTTCTTCAATCTCTCTGTTTGGCAATAGCAGGGCAATAAGCACAAGCGCGGCGCCGTAGGCGAAAATAAACCAGGGCTGTTCAAAGAGTTGGGTGAGGGTTGTTTTGCCAAGATCGGGCCCAAGAAGGGGTTTGAGGGTAGGGTAGAGGGCGGTAAAGAGGGCGCCGGCCAGCACCCCTCCTATGAGGCCGACCAGTACGTCGATGTTGCCTTCGCTGACGGCGACGGGGCCGGTGCCGGGGCAGAGGCCCAAAATGGCCATGCCGACGGCAAAGAGGGTGCCGCCGAGTATCAGGCCGCCCAGGTGAACGGGTTTGACGTGGTAGTGGGCCCATCCGCCTTTGATCATGAAAAAGAGCCCGATCGAGGCCAGGCCGATACTAAGAAAGAGGGTTTTGGGCACTTTGAAGCCTTTGAGCATGGCAAAACCGGCGATTTTGTCGAAAGTATCCACCCGGCTCCACTGGATGATGGCGCCAAAAAGGAAGCCGATCAGCAAAATAAGGGCGACGGAGCCGTGGTTTTGCTTCTCTACCAGCGCGACGGTTTCGTTGATGAAAGCAAGAAGATCGGTATGAAGGGTCATTGGCCATCCTTTTTGAGGTGATAGAAGAGTCGACCGGTGACAATAAGCACCACAATGGCCACACCGCCGAAGATCAGTCCGCTTACCGCGGTTTGGCTGGCGCCGCTAAGAAAGTGGCCGCTGGTGCACCCGCCTGCCGTTCTCGCGCCGAAAACCACCAAAAAACCGCCGATAAAACTCCAGAAGAGTCGGGAGAGCACGGAGCGGTTTTTGTACTTTTTCCACAGGGGCGGCAGAAGGCGGAAACGGAAGGTTTTGGTGATAAAAATGGAGGTAAACGCCCCGCCAAAGAGGACGCCGATAAGAAAGATGACCTCCCAGCTCCCGCTGGTTTGGATGAGCCGGTAGTATTCGGTGTCTGTCAGCCCGAAAAACCAGGCACCCATGTAAGCGATGCCCGTGGAGGCGCCGATGGGGCGGTTCGCTCCGTAGGTGCTGAAGGTAAACCATATCAGCAGGCTCAGCAGAAGGCCCGCCGGAATCCAGCCGAGTGTGCGGGGAAGTTTCATCAAGATCCTTTGGATAAGTTTAGGCGAATTATAGGAAAAGAGAAGGTTATAAGTAAAATAAGATAAATTGAGAGTTTTTATCACTATTTTTGAGCAAAAAGCCTCAGCCGTCCAAAACCTCCCTTTGGATATAATCGGCCTAAAAAACGAGGATAGGCCATGACCTTTATTGAAACCCGGGGAAACGACGGCGTCAAACCCGCGGAGGTTAGCTTTTCTGAAGCGATTTTGAGCCCCAGCGCCAGTTTTGGCGGGCTGTATGTTCCCAAGTCACTGCCGACACTGGATGCGGCGTTTTGGCAAACGCACCGGAGAAGTTCTTACAAAACCCTCTGCCGGGCGCTGTTTGAAAAGTTTGACGTGGATGTGGACGAGGCGGTGCTGGATGAAGCATTGGCCCGTTATGACCGGTTTGACAACCCCGACGACCCGGTTCCCCTGGTAAAGGTGGCCGACGACGCCCATGTGTTGGAGCTCTGGCACGGCCCGACCCGCGCCTTTAAAGATATGGCTTTGCAACCTTTCGGCCATGTGCTCTCGGCCCTGGCGCAAAAGCGGGGTGAGCGCTATCTGATCATGGCGGCCACCAGCGGCGATACCGGCCCGGCGACGCTGGAGACCTTCAAAGGGGCGGCCAACGTGAAGGTGGCCTGTTTGTATCCAGACGGCGGCACCAGTGACGTGCAGAGACTGCAAATGGTGACCGAAGAGGCCCAAAACGAAAAGGTCATCGGCATTCGCGGCGACTTTGACGACGCCCAGACCGCCCTGAAGGGTCTGCTGGCCAGCGAGGCGTTTAAAGCCAAACTGCAAGAGAGCGGTACGTCGCTTTCGGCGGCCAACTCGGTCAATTTTGGGCGGATCATTTTTCAGATCATCTACCACATCCACGCCTATCTGCGCCTGGTGGAGCGGGGCGAGATTGCCATGGGCGAGAAAATTTACATTGTCGTGCCCAGCGGAAACTTTGGCAACGTCCTGGGGGCCTACTACGCCAAAAAGATGGGCCTGCCCGTGGAAAAACTGTTGATATCTTCAAATATCAACAACGTTTTGGCGGAGCTGGTGACCAAGGGAGTCTATGACCTGCGTGACAAAAAGCTGGTGCAGACCACGTCGCCGGCCATGGATATTCTTAAATCTTCCAACGTCGAGCGGGTGCTTTTTGACAAGTTCGGCTCCGCGCGCACCAAAGAGCTGATGGAACAGTTAAGCGCCGAAGGGTACTACCGCCTCAGTGAGTCGGAATTGGCGAAACTCCGGGAGGATTTTGACGGTATCGACTGCACCGACGAAGAGGGCAAGGCTATCATTGCCGAGTGCGCCGAGCAGGGCTATATTACCGATCCCCACACCGCCACCTGCTTCAAGGCGTACAAGAACCTGCGGGAAAAACCGCTCAAAACCGTCATCTGCTCCACGGCGGAGTGGACGAAGTTCAGCCGTACCGTGGCGGAGGCGCTGGGTGAGCGTTTCGAGCACGACAAGGAGGCGCTGGCGTGGGTGAGCGAGCGCTACGGGGTGAAGGTGCCCGAGTTGATCACGGGACTGTTTGAAAAGCCCGTGGTGCATAAGACCGTCGTGGACAAAGCGCGCATTGAAGACGAGATTCTGGCCTTCATTTAAATGCGTGTAGCCATTATCGGCGGCGGTCCCGCCGGGTTGACGGCGGCCATTACGGCCGCCCGAAAAGGCGCGACGGTCGATCTATATGAAAAAGGCCCTGAAATAGGGCGCAAACTACTGGTTTCCGGTAACGGCCGTTGCAACATCTCCCATACCCATATTCGTGTTGAAGACTATTTCGGGGCGACTCCCGCTTTTTTGCGTCCTGTTTTGAAGGCGTTCGGTTACAAGGATCTGGAACGCTTTTGCCGGGGATTGGGATTGCTGCTTCGGCCCGTTTCCGACGGTCGGGTCTATCCGCTCAGCAATGAGGCCAGGTCGGTACGTGCCGCTTTTGTGCGGGAAACGGCACGTCTTGGCGTTAAAACGCGTGTAGCTTGCGGCGTGGAAGAGATTATAGCGGGTCGGGAAGGTTTTGAAGTGAAAACGGCAGGGAAGAGGCTGCGTTACGACAGGGTTCTGTTGGCTGCCGGTTCTCCCGCCGCCCCGCAGCTTGGAGGGTCTGAAGAGGGGTTCGATCTGGCCAAAAATCTTGGCCATACCGTCGTGCCGGGTTATCCGGTTTTGGTTGGATTGCGTGTCAAAGGGGGGATGCCCGGCCGTTTGAAAGGGCAGAAAATCGAGGCCGGGCTGCGGCTGTACGTGGAAGGGAAAACGGTCGCGAAGGAACGGGGCGATCTGCTCTTTACCGATTACGGTCTTTCCGGTTTCGCGGTATTGGACCTCTCTCCCGTCACGTCGGCGGCGTTGCGTGACGGTTTACGGGTCGCGGTAGGAGTGAACCTGTTGCCTCATCTTGAGCGGGGCGAGGTTGTGGGGCTGTTGACGGCTATGGCCAAGGAGCTTCCTCATCTTGATGTTGCGTCGTTGCTGCACGGTCTTTTGCCTATCAAAGTGGTCAACGCGCTGATGATTTCGTTGTCGTGGCAGGGGCAGATGTCTGTCGCGTCATTGAATGCCAAACAGTGGCGTCAACTGGCGGCGCGGTTGGGCGATTGGCGCTTCGAGATCGGCCAGACCCACGGGTATCGCCACGCGGAAGCGGCGGGCGGCGGTGTGGAGACGGCGGAAGTGGATCCCAAAACCATGCAGAGCCGCAAGGTACCGGGACTCTATTTCGCCGGGGAAGTTTTGGACGTGGCGGGTCGCCGGGGCGGATATAATCTCCATTTCGCCTGGGCCAGCGGTTATGTGGCCGGCAGGGCTGTTGCGGGGCGCTAACGTTTTGCGAATACGTGTGTGATATAATCCGGCAAAAAGGCGTACATGATGCGAAACAGGGCACTAAGCGCCGTGACCGCGGCGATGATATGGGCATTGGCCGGGTGCGGCGGCGGAACGTCGGACGATACGGAAGCGGCGTGGTACCGTCCTGCGGTGGAGACTTCATGGGAGATTCAGTTGACGGGGCCGTTGAATACCTCCTATCCCGCCCAGCTCTACGACGTGGACTTGTTCAATACGGCGCCGGAGACCATCGCCTCACTGAAAGAGCGCGGGGTGAGGGTGGTTTGTTACTTCAGCGCGGGAAGTTACGAAGAGTGGCGTTCCGACGCGGGGCTTTTCCCCTCTTCGGTGTTGGGAGAGGCGTTGGCCGGTTGGCCGGGTGAGCGGTGGTTGGATATCCGTTCGGAGACGGTTCGCTCCATCATGGCGGCCCGTATGGATCTGGCGGCGCAAAAAGGGTGTGACGGGATCGACCCGGATAACGTAGACGGCTACACCCAGGCGACCGGTTTCGCGTTGACGGCGGAAGATCAGTTGGCCTATAACACTTTCCTGGCCGACGAAGCCCACAAAAGAGGCTTGGCCGTCGGGTTGAAAAACGACCTGGGGCAGGTGGCCGCTTTGGTGGATCGGTTCGATTTTTCCATCAACGAAGAGTGTCACGCCTACAATGAATGTGACTATCTAATGCCTTTTATCGAAAGAGGCAAACCGGTTTTCAATATCGAGTACAATGTGCCCCAAAGCGCGCAGGAGACCCTGTGCGCCGATGCGAAAATCCGCAACTTCCGCACCCTCATCATGCCCGACAACCTCGACGGCAGTTTTCGGATTAGTTGCGACGATTAATCGAAAAAGAGGGTATAGGGGCGCTCAAGCTTTTGAATGAGTGCCGGAATGCTGAGGTTTCGGCTGAAACGCTCAAACTCCCTGCCGTCCAGAAAGACAATGCCCGTGGGAATGGAAAAGACGCCAAAATGGGCGGCGATGTCGGGGTGCTCGGTCACATTGACGGCCACTCTCTCTATTTTGGGGAAGCGGCTCTCGAAAGCCTCAAAGAGTTTGGGTTGTAGGGCGTGGCAGACGTTGCAGTTTTCGCCCCAGAAGTAGAGCAGAAGG
>JAADEJ010000024.1 GCA_013153475.1 Campylobacterota bacterium | reverse complement strand
GAGTATGACAAAAGCAAGATGGATGGACTCAAAATGGTCAACGGCGTCACCGACTTTTATATGAATGAAACCGAAGAGATTATCGTGGTGAAATTCGATAACGAGGTGGTGGATGCCGAAACCATCAAGACTTTTTTGGCGCGTCGCTGATACGCTCTTTTGTCTGCGGGGAGTAGATGACAAAAGGCGCCCCGCTCTCTTTGCTTTCGTACATGGCCGTATCGGCATAATGGATCAGGGTGTCGATCTCCCGGTGATGGTCGGGATAGATGACCACCCCGATGCTTGGAATCACCGTTACGGTCAGTCCCTCTCCCAATCCCAGCGGTTTGCTGAGAACATCATATAGCTTTTGAACGATCGGCCGAATCGGTGTGTCGGGATCGATATGTCGCAGGGCCACGACAAATTCGTCACCCGCGAAACGGGCGGCGATATCCCCCTCTCTGATGGCGTTTTTGAGGCGTTTCCCCACGATCTTTATCACCTTGTCACCCGCCGCGTGGCCGTAGGTATCGTTGATCTGTTTGAATTTGGTCAGATCGATGAAAAGCAGGGCGATACGGGTTTGCGTTCTGTCCGCTTCTTTCAGCGCGTCTCGCATCATTTCATGAAAACGCATCCGGTTGGGCAGACCGCTGAGCGCGTCGTAGTTGGCCCGCTTTTCATAAAAGTCTTTGGCGATTTTGATACGGGAGACATTCTCGATCAGCAGCAGGTAGTGCTTTTTGATGATTTTGGCGATTTTGAGTGAATAGAAGTAGGAGATGAGTAGAAAGAGGGCCGAAGTCACGCCGTCCAGCGTGCCGTTGGCAAAAAATCTGACGGCCAGAATGAGGTTCATGGGAGCGCTGAAAATGATAAAAAGCGGTGTTACCGCGCCGATGGTCATGGTACCGCCGAATGTCAGGGCGATCACCACGGCATAGAGCATATAGCGGTGGGTGGGAGAGAGGAGGTCGAGATAGTAGATGTCGGATGCCCAGAGAACACTGGCGAAAAAGAGGCTCAAAAGAAAAACGGCCTGGCTGATACGGTAGTAACGCTCCTCATGGAGTCGGTTGAAGAGAAGGAAAAGACGGTTGGCGCCGATCCTCAGTCCCCATGTCATGAGAAAAAGAAGATTCCAGACAACCAGAAAATGCGGCGGAACGTGGGGATAGAGAATGATATTGATGAAGAGGGCGGCCACGATCATGCCGAAAGCGGCCGCTTTGGTCGCTTCCATGGTGATGCGATAGATGTAGATATCGGGAAATCCCAGGTATTTGAGCATGGTGTAGAGCCGCCGTTTTTTACTAATTGTAGCAGAAAAGGATAAGAAAAAAGACTACTTGTAAAAAGTAAAAGATTTTTTATTTCTCTTGGCGAAGTACATCGCTTCGTCGGCGTGGCGCATGAGGGTTTTTGCCGTGATACCGTGTTTGGGATAGAGGGCGATACCGATACTCAGGCCGACATGGATCCTCTTTTTGTCACATTCGATCGGCTCGCAAAAAGCGTGTTCGATACGTTTGGCCACCTCTTTGGCCCGCTCCTTGGCCTGGGTATCCTGAATCACCATGACAAACTCGTCGCCGGAGAGTCTGGCCAGAAGGTCGTTTTCGCGTATGGAGGCCCTGAGCCGTTTGGCCACCTCCTGCAGGACTTTGTCGCCGGCATCGTGGCCGTAGGTGTCGTTGATCTGTTTGAATTTGTTGACATCTATAAAGAAGAGGGCGAAACGGTGACCGTTTTCACGGGCCTCCCGTAAAATCCACTCGAAAGAGTTGAAAAACTTCTCACGGTTGAACAGGCCGGTCAGACGGTCGATGGAGGCTTTCTCTTCAAAGTGGTTTTTCAAAGCGATGGCGTGCTCTTTGCCTTCGAGCATCGTCTTGATGTTTTTGGCGTGCATCTGGGCCGCTTTGAGCGCGAAGAAGAAGATCACCACCAAAAAGAGTGCCGCCGCGTGAAAAACGGGGTCGCTTTTGACGATCAACTCTCCCATCATGGTGAGATTCATGGGGGCGATGTAGAGGAAAAAGAGGATGGGGATGGGGCCGATGAACATCGTGGCTCCGAACGTGAGCGCGATAATCAGGGCGTAGACCAGAAAGATATACAGAGGGGGCACCGCTTCGGTAAAGAAGGGCATCAGGGCCCATAGCAGCCCCGTAACCGTCATGCTGGCGGCATAGAGCGCCAGGACGGACGCGGTGTGGCGTTCCCGCTCCTCATCCTCCCCGTCGGAGGTCAATTGGTCGGTGAGCCGGTAGCGTAGGTAGAGGTTGCCAAGATGCAATCCCGCCCATCCGAAAAGGAGCTGCGGCGGAAGGTTGTTGAAAAAGATGACCGTCGCGAAAGAGAGAACGAGCAACTGTCCCGCATAGGCGGTTTCGTAAAGGGGAATGATCGCTTTGAAGAGTTTCTGGTCGGGCAGGGCGAAAAATTTCGCCCCCTTTTTCATCAGGCTGTCCGTTAACGAGATATCGGCTCCTTTTCCACTTCCGAAGGGTTCATCTCAATGGAATGACCCGAACGTGTTCACCCGCCTTTTTGTCACCATCGTCGGCATCCAGCCAGAGCAACCCCGCCTCTCCCAGCAGGTTGGTCATGATGGCGCTGGTACCGCTGCGTTTGCCCGAAAAGTCGCAAAGATACTCACCCTTTTCAAGCCAAAGGTTACAGGCGGCGAATTCGGTTTTGTTGGCCGTTTTCTTGCGGTAGCCGTCCAGCAGGCGGGCCGAGACGACGGGTGGGGTATACGCCTGCCCCTTGAGACGATAAAGAATGGGCAGAACGTAAAGCAGAAACGTCACGGTGGATGAGTAGGCAAAGCCCGGCAGGGCCACGATGAAGCGGTTGCCTTTCTGGGCCACCATGATATGTTGCCCCGGTTTGATGAGCACCCCTTTGAAGTGCACCTCGCACCCCAGTTCGTCGCGGACCACATCTTTGACGAAATCGTAATCACCCACGCTGACCCCGCCGGTGGTCACCAGAATATCGGCGCTCTCAAGTCCTTGGCGCATCGCTTCGGTGATAGCGGCGCGGTCGTCATGGACGGCGCCCAGTTGCACCGCTTCGCCCCCGTGTCGTTTGATCAGCGCTTCAAGGGTGTAGTTGTTGGAACTGCGTATCTGGGCCGGGTTGTCGCTGCACACGCCCAGCTCCAGCACCTCGCTGCCGGTGGCCAGCACGGCCACTCTGGGTCTTTGGTAGAGCAGGGGGGCGACCATATTGAGGCTGGCCATCACCCCGATTTCGGCGAATCCCAGGGTGGCGCCTTTTGGGATGAGGGTTTCGCCTTCGCGGTAGTTTTCGCCCACGGGGCGTACCGAAAAGCCTTCGGGAACCGGTTCGTCAATGCGGATTTTTCCCGCTTCAAAGGTAACGTTTTCTACGGGAATGAGTGTATCGGCCCCTTCGGGCATCAGGGAGCCGGTAAAGGTTTTGATGGCGGTGCCGGGGCGCACTTTCATGCCCGCCACGTCGGTGCCGGCGGCGTTGTCGTGGAGCACGTCGATCACCCCTTTGGCCTGGTCGGCACCGATAATGGCGTAACCGTCCATGGCGGCGGTGGGGTGTTCGGGGGAGTTCTCTTTGGCGACGATCTCTTCGGCAAGCACCCGGTTCAGCGCGTCGGGCAGGTAGCGTTTTTCCACGCCGACGGGTTGGACGGAAAGATTTTGGATGATCTGCATCGACTCTTCAAATGACAACACGGTTCTACTCCTTTGCGCTTAACAGGCCGCTACCCTCCATCGGGGTGGAACGGTCGGCGGCGTAGAGGCGACGACCGTCGATGACATCATATTTCCAGATGGGGGCGTTGGCCTTGAAATCTTCTACAAAAGCGTCGAGCATCTCCAGAGCCACCCGCCGTTTGGGGCTGAAGATGGCGCAGGCAAACGAGCTTTGGTGAACCGGCACGTCGCCTCGGCTGTGGGCCATGGCGAGCAGGGCGTTTTGTTCGGCCAGCTTTTTTTGCCATCCTTCGAACCACCGTTCGAGAACGGGGCGGTAGATGTCGAAGCTCAGCGCTTCGATGCCCCCTTCGTCGCGGATGGTTCCCACAAAGGTGACCATGGCGCCGTAGTTGCGCTCGCGTTCGGCGTCGTACCATTGCGCGAGCAGTGAGGGAACCTCGACCGGGCCGTCGTAGATCAAAAGCATGCTGTTTTCCTCATGAAAAAGATTTCGGAGTTCCTCAACCGCCGCAAACGGGGGGAAGCAAAGAGACGCGGTCTCCCTCTTTGAGGGGAGTGTCGGGATCTTTGACCAGCGTGTCGTTGACCGCTACGGCGCACTGGGGCAGCCATTTGGCTATATCGGGATCCTGTTGAAGTTGTCTGGCCACCTCTTTGAGGCTGTCGGCCTTCAGGGTGACGGGCTCTTTGCCGATGGGCCCGAGAAACTCGACCGTTACCATGTTCCGGTATCCTCGCTTTTTGGGGAGATTATAGCACAGTGGGTATAATGCGGTTATGATTTTCGGGAAAATAACCTATTTGAACCTGCTGCCGTTTCACGCGTTTATGAAGCGTTACCTCCGGCATAGCGGGGAGAAGAGCGCCTGGGTACGGCGGGGCGGTGTGCCGTCGCGGATCAATCGCGATTTTCGCCTGGGACGGATCGACGCGGCGGTGATCTCCAGCATCAGGAGCCGGCGGTGCCGATGTGCCGATCTGGGCATCGTGGCGGACGGAGAGGTGATGAGCGTGTTGGCGCTGCCCGGTCGTTCGCGCCCGGACGGCGCCTCCGAAACCTCCAACGCCCTGGCCCGTGTTTTGGGTGTGGAAGGGGAAGTGGTCATAGGGGATCGGGCCCTGGCCCTTTATTTCGATAAAAACCGGATGCACCCGGTTACGGATCTGGCCGCGGTGTGGAAACGGCGTTACGGGCTTCCTTTCGTTTTCGCGCGGTTGTGCGCCTCTCCCCGTTACGGTCGGCGGATCGATAGAATCGCCCGTCTTTTTCATGCAAAGAGGGTACGTGTTCCCTATGTAGTACGGCGCAAGGAAGCGGCCCGGCACGGTTTGACGGTTCGGGAGCTTGATCTCTATCTTTCAAAAATCTACTATCGGATCGGTTGGCGGGAGAAGAGAGGGTTGGCCCTTTTTTGGAAAAAAGCGGCCCGTTTGTCAAAATTTTAATTAAAGTTAAAATTCGAGTGCTAAAATTGGACATTATGAAAAAAATGATCATGAGAGGGCTGGCGGTATGGTTGGTCTGGATCGGGTTTTGTGTCGCTGTCCAGGCGAGCGAGCCGATTCGGCCGATTCCCCGAAAGCTGCCGTATAACAAGAGCAAGGCGGAGCTGGGGTATTGGCTTTTTATCGACCCCTCTTTGTCGTCGGACGGCAGCGTCGCGTGTGTCAGCTGTCACAGTTTCGGTCACGGCGGTGCCGATCCGCGGCCCGTTTCCGTGGGTGTTCACGGGAAAAAGGGGTATGTCAACGCCCCGACGGTTTATAACAGCTACTTCAACTTCCGGCAGTTTTGGAACGGGCGCGCCAAGGATCTGAAAGATCAGGCCAACGGGCCGCTGCACAATCCGATCGAGATGGCGATGAAGCCGAAGATGATCGAAGCCTATTTCCAAAAAAGCGAAAAGTATCGCCGCCTTTTCAAAAAGGTTTACGGACGCGCGCCCCGTTATACGGACGCGCTGGATGCCATCGCCGAATTCGAGAAAGCTCTTTATACGCCCAACTGTCGCTTCGACCTTTATCTCAGGGGCGAGGGGGAGCTCTCCATCAAGGAGAAACGGGGGTATGACCTTTTCAAAACCGTCGGCTGTATCACCTGTCACAACGGCATCAATATCGGCGGCAACAGTTACCAGAAGATGGGACTCATCGTTCCCTACCCCTGGTCGGAATCATCTCCGGATCGTTTCGATATTACCAAAAACCCGATGGATAAGAACGTCTTTAAGGTACCGACGCTGCGCAATATCGCCCTGACCGCGCCCTACTTTCACGACGGCAGCGCCAAAACGCTCAAAGAGGCGTTGCAGAAGATGGCCTATCACAATCTCGGTTTCGAGTTGGATCAGGATGAAATCGAGGCGCTGGAAGCTTTCCTTGAAACTTTGACGGGCGAGAAACCGGCCATTCTGAAAGAGATGGGAATGTAGATGCGCCGTCTGATCTGGAAAATCTCCGTTGCCGTGTTGCTGGGTGTGGTGGGGCTCGGCTTGATGGTCTATCAAAAGAGCTTTCTGAAAACCCGTTTCGAGAAAAACACCACCACCTCCCTGGTGCTGCAATCGATCATGACCGATATCGTGGCCTTCAAGCACGCGGTATTGCGGGCCAACTATTTTCTCTATTACAACAACGACGAGATATACCGGGATCTCAAACGTATCGACGAGAAGATCGCGCGTTTGCTTGCCGAAAAGGATTTCAGGGAACACCATAAAAAGAGTTACAAGGGACTGGTGGAGCTGAAACGCCATATGGCCGAGACCGAGCAGATGGTGACCCGTTTTCTTACCTACAACGCGTCGTTGAAAAACAGCAGCATCTATCTGCCGACCCTGGCGAAAAAAGCGTATGAACTGTTTGACAGGAAGAGTGACAGGGGGTCGCGGGTCATTCTGCTACTCTCCCAGATCAACGCCAGCCTCTTTCTGGCCAAAAACGCCCTGGACGATACCTTCGTACGGGAGATACGCAAATACCGCAAGGCGTTGCGGGAAGAGATGACGAAGGTGGAGGATCCGAAAAAGAAGCGCCTGCTTCGCATGAGCCTGCGGCATATGGATCTGTATATCGAGCTTTTCCCCGCTTTCAGCACCATGTTGCAGCAGATTCTCCATTCGCCGCTGGAGCGGGAGATCCGGCGGGTGATGGCCTCTTTTACCCGGGAGTCGAAAGAGGAGATGTTGCAGATCAACCGGATCGCCGAGCTCTTTATGGTGCTCTACCTGTTGATGATTGGCGCCATTCTCTACTTTATCGTCTACGTGGAAAAAGAGAGTCAGGTGGACATGCTGACGCAGTTGGGAAACCGCAAAGCCTATACGCTGGCCAAACGCCGGTTGGGCAAACCCGCGCTGGTATTGGTGAATATCGACCAATTCAAGCATATCAACGAGTATTACGGCGCGTCGGTGGGGGACAAGCTGTTGATCGAAGTGGGGCGTCTTCTCTCACGGCGTCTGCCCGATCACGAATCTTTGAAAGTGTTCCGCATGGGCGGGGACGATTTCGGGATTTTGCTGGAGCATCGGGATGAAGCGAGCCTGATCGTATTGATTGAGCGGGTTTTGAAACTCTTCGAGACCACCCGTTTCGAGATCGATGAGATTCCGCCTATTGAAATCTCGGTTACGGTAGGCGCGAGTTTTGCCAAGGAGCGTCTTTTCGAGACGGCCGATATGGCGCTCAAAGAGGCCAAAAACTCACGGCGCCTCAGATACCGCATCTACAACCCCTCTATCGATAAATCCGAAACGATCGCCCGCAATATCCGGGCTTCCAAGCAACTCAAACACGCCATCGCCCACGACAGGATCATTCCCTATTTTCAACCCATCCGGGAGTACGCGTCGGGTCGGATCGTCAAATATGAGGCGTTGGCGCGTATCCGTTTGAACGAAAAAGAGGTTTTGACCCCTTACCACTTTTTGGAAGCGGCCAAACTGACTAAACTGAGCGGGGTGATTACCCGTGCCATTTTGCGCCAGACCCTGGAGGTGGCCCGTCTGACTACCGTGCACTTCAGCGTCAACATTTCGGCCAGCGACATCAGCAGCGACGAGGATAACGAGGCGATATTCGCCCTGTTGGAACGTTACCGCGACTGTGCCGACCGGATAACGTTCGAGATTCTGGAGAGCGAGGAGCTGGACGACTACGATGAGGTGGCCGTTTTCATCAACCATGTCAAGCGTTTCGGCGCCTCCGTGGCCATCGACGATTTTGGCAGCGGTTACTCCAACTTCGAGAAGCTGTTGCAGCTCGATCTTGACATTCTCAAAATCGACGGCTCCCTGATCAAAGATCTCGATCATGACGAGTACGCCCGCATGGTGGTGGAACTGGTGGTCGATTTCGCCAAGCGGGCGGGATTGAGAACCATCGCCGAATTCGTACACTCCAAGGCGGTCGCGGAGGCGGCCCAAAGTTTGGGGATCCATTGCGCGCAGGGGTACTATTACGGCAAACCCCTGCCCGCGGAACACTATTTTGAGGAAGTGAGGGGGCGTGAGAATGGAGCATCTGGATAAGCGGTACGCCGCGGCGTGCGCGCAGATTCTGCGGGAGGATGACCTGGCGGTTCCCGACGCGGTGGCCGAAAAGCTGAAGAAGAAAACGTTTGCCGCCCAGCTGATTGAAGACGGAGAGGCCCTCTATCTCAAGCTTTACGGTTATCGCCATTTTATGTTGACGATGATCGTGCCGCTGTTGAAAAACATGGGGTTGAGCGTGCACAGCGAGATCTCCTACGAGATTCCGGGAGAGCGAAACCTTTATGTCAGCCGTTACCGTATCGGCAACGACCGGATCGAGCAGGTCAAGCGGGCCGAAGGGAATCTGCTGGAACTGCTGGAGATGATGCTCTGCCGGCCCACCCTGCCCAATACGCCGTTGCTGGAGCTGGGGCTTTTGGAGAATGTTTCACCCCGTCAGTTGCGTTTTTTACAGGGGTTGGTGGAGTTTGCCGATCAGCTTGTGACATCTTTCAATACGGCGACGATCGTGGATGTGCTGGTACGTCACCATGCCTATGCCCGCGGGGTGGTCGACTATTTCATGGTGAAGTTCGATCCCGCAAAGCGGGGTCACAAAAAAGAGAGCGCCGAAAAAGAAGCGGCATTGGAGGCGATGCGCAAAGAGGTGGTCCACCTTACCGAGGACAGGATTTTGCGGATGCTGACCGAGATGGTCCGCCATATGGTCCGCACCAACTACTTTCTCGACAAAGAGGCGGTGGCCTTCAAAGTACATACCCACCGCATCGAGGGGCTGGAGGGCGGTACCCAGCCCCGTATCGAGGCGTTTGTCTATCACCATGAGCTTTGCGGTGTCCATCTGCGGATGGGGCCGGTGAGCCGGGGCGGGTTGCGCTGGAGCGACCGGTTGGAGGATTACCGGGTGGAGGTACGCTCGTTGATGCTGACCCAGGAGGGCAAAAACGCCGTGATAATCCCCTCCGGGGCGAAGGGCGGTTTTGTGATCAAGCGTCCCCGCGAGGAGATCGACAAGGCCCGGTTCAAGGAGTATTACGCGCTGTACATCGACGCCATGCTCGATCTTGTGGACAACAAGACCGCCGAGGGTGTTTATACCCCGAAGGGGATCGTCCGCTACGACGGGGATGACACCTACTTCGTCGTGGCCGCCGACAAGGGTACCGCCGCCATGAGCGATACCGCCAACGCCATCGCCATCGAGCGGGGATTCTGGCTGGGTGACGCCTTCGCCAGCGGCGGCAGCAACGGCTACAGCCACAAGGAGCTGGGCATTACCGCCAAAGGGGCGATCCGCTCCGTGGAGCGCTACTTTATCGAACGGGGCATCGATATTTATCAAACCCCTATCAGCGTGGTGGGGATCGGCTCCATGAACGGGGATGTATTTGGCAACGGCATCCTGTTGAGTGAGAAGTTCAGGCTGTTGGCGGCGGTGAGCCACAGTGAGATTTTCGTCGATCCCGATCCCGATATCGCCGTGGCCTATGCCGAACGCAAGCGGCTCTTTGAGAGCGCGCCCAAGGGGGGATGGCGTTATTACGATCCCAAAAAGATCAGCGAAGGGGGCGGGGTATTCCGGCGGGACGAGAAGTCGATTCCCCTCTCCGAACAGATGCAAAAACTCTTCAAGACTACCCGAAAAACCATGAGCGGGGAAGAGATGGTCAGGGCCATTTTGAAGATGGAGGCCGACCTTCTTTTCAACGGCGGGGTGGGCACCTACGTCAAAGCGAGTTGGGAGAGCAATCTGGACGTGGGTGACAAAGCCAACGAGAACGTGCGGGTCGACGCGGCGGATCTGCGGGTGGGGGCCGTGTGCGAAGGGGGAAATCTCGGTTTTACCATGCCCGCGCGGATCGAGTTTGCGCAAAAGGGCGGCTTTATCAACCTGGATGCCATAGACAACAGCGCCGGCGTCAATACCAGCGACTACGAGGTGAACCTCAAAATCACCCTGGACGCGCTGGTACGCAAAGGGCAGATGGACGAGTCCGCCCGCATCGAAACCCTGCGTCACCAGGCCCAGATGGTGACCAACCGGGTGCTCTGGACCAACTACCACCAGTCTCTGGCCATCTCTTTGGACAACCGCCGGAGCCGAAGGGATCCGGCTCCCTTTTTGCGGGTGATCGACCTGTTGGAGCGGGAGCTGGATGTCTTTGGGCGCAAACGGTTCCATATTCCCAAAAACGACAAGATCGGCGAGGTACTGGATAAGGAAGGGGGATTGGTACGGCCCGTGTTGGGCACGTTGCTCAGCTACGCCAAGATTTTTATGAAACGGGTGCTGCTTGGCAACGGTTTCGTGGACGAGCCGTACGCCCAGGAGTATCTGCTGAAATATTTTCCCAAATCTTTCGCGGCGGTTTATGAGGAGAGTATCCTCAACCACCCCTTGCGGCGCGAGATCGTCGCCACGGTGGTGGCCAACCGGGTGATCAACAACACGGGTATCACCTTTCTGGCCGACTACGACAGGTTGGGAAAAGAGGCTTTTGCGCTGAAGATCAAGAGTTATCTGATCTGTAACGATCTTTTCGGGGCCAACGATATCCGGTATGAGATTTTTCGGCACGATCACCGTATGGCGGCCGTCCGTCAATACGAGATGCTCGAAGAGATCGACCGAACGCTGCTTTACAGTGTGGACTGGATGCTCCGGCACCTTTCGGCCGAGCAGATTCACGCCCCCACACTGCTGCGTTACAAAGCCGAGTTGGCCAAATTGATGCGGGTGACGGAGAGATCGGAAGTTTCGGGAGAGACGGAGAGTATCGACAGGTTTTTCCAACATCTTCCCTATCTCAAATTCGCCATTGCGGTTATCATTCTGCATGAACGCAACCATCGCCGTTTCGACGATACCGCCCGCATGATGTACGCGATTGTCAAAGAGCTGCATATCAACGAGATCATGCGGGCGCTGGAGGCGTATCGGCCCAAAAACGACGCCGAAGCCGGGATCCGGCGCCAATTGGCCTCGTTTATCGAGTTTTCGGTGACGTCACTCAGTGAAAGGGTGATCCGCTATCAGCGCAAGGACGAGACGCTGACGGAAGCTTTTGAGAGTTACCTGCGGGATCATGAGGAGCGCTTCAGCGCACTGAAGGAGAGTTTCGAGGCGTTCCGTCACACATCGACGCTGAAAAACCTGGAGGAGGTCTCTTTGCTTGTCAACAACCTGCTTCAGATGACCCTGGAAGAGCCGCTGTAGCCCGGACGCTACGCGGCGGGGAGGCTTGCGAGCAGCTTACGGATGCGCGCGATGCTCTCGTCGCGTCCGATAATGCTCATCACGTCGCTTAGGTCCGGGCCGCCGAGGCGCCCGATCAGCGCGACGCGCAGGGGCATGCCGATTTTGCCGAAACCGATCCCCCGCTCCTGGACAAAGCGCTCCAAAAGGGTGTGGTAGTCGCTGGGAAGGTGGAGATTATCGGCTTCCTCCAGTGCCTGCGCGAAAGCCTTCAGATTCTCGGCTGCTTCACCCTTGAAAGCTTTTTTGATCGCCTTCTCGTCGTAGCTTTCGGGGGTTTCGAGAACCTCTTTGATCTGTTCGGCCATCTCTTTAAGGGTTTTGCACCGCTCTTTGAAGATATCCAGCAAAATCTCCCGCTTGTCGTGGCTAAGCAGGTAGAGACCGAAATCCTCCAGCAGTTTGGCCAGTTTGTCGTTGGGCGTGTTTTTGATGTAGTGGGCGTTGAGCCAAAGCAGTTTGTCGGGGTTGTACTGGCTGGCGGAGCTGTTGATGTCGGCGGGATCGAAGTGTTCCAGCATCTCGTCGATGCTGAAGATCTCCTGGTCGCCGTGACTCCATCCCAGCCGCACCAGGAAGTTTAACAGCGCCTCGGGCAGGTAGCCCTGGGCTTTATACTCCATGACATCGGTGGCGCCGTGGCGTTTGGAGAGCTTCTTGCCGTCGGGCCCCAGAATCATGGGCACATGGTAGAAGCGGGGAAGCTTGAAGCCCAGCGCTTCGTAGACGATAATCTGCTTGGGGGTGTTATAGAGGTGGTCGTCGCCTCTGATGACGTCGGTCATGCCCATCAGCGCGTCATCTATGGCCACCACAAAGTTGTAGGTGGGGGTGCCGTCACTGCGGGCGATGATAAAGTCGTCCACTTCGCTCGCGTCGATGGTGATGGTGCCCTTGATACCGTCGTCGAAGACGATCTTGCCCTCCAGCGGCGCTTTGATACGTACCACCGGGTCCACGCCCGAGGGCGGCGTGCCGGTGAAGTCGCGGTAGCGGCCGTCGTACCTGGGCCGCTCTTTTCTGGCCATCTGCTCTTCGCGCAGTCTGTCCAGCTCCTCTTTGGTCATATAGCAGTAGTAGGCTTTGCCCTCATCAAGCAGTTGCTGGATGTAGCCTTTGTAGAGATCGAAGCGGTCGGACTGGTAGATCACCTCATCGTCGTAATCGAGGCCCACCCACTCGAACGCTTCGACGATCTTTCTGGTCGCCTCGGCGGAGTTTCGGGCCAGGTCGGTGTCTTCGATGCGCAGCCGGAAGGTTCCGTCGGTTTTTCTGGCCCAAAGCCAGTTGTAGAGTGCGGTACGCAGACCGCCGATATGCAGATAGCCCGTGGGGCTGGGGGCAAAACGGGTCGTTGCCATGTAAAAACCTTGTCGCGTGGAAATTGGTCGTATTATACCAAAGCCCATTTTCGATAGAATAGGGAAGAAGTTTCCAAAGAGAGTGGTGTATGAGAAAGATTTTGCAAAAGAGTGTGCCGTTGCTGTTGGCCGGAACGGTGGGATTGTGGGCCGGTCTGGTAGACGCGGTGAGCATTGTGGTCGATGACCAGCCCATCACCCTGTACGAGATATACAAAGCCGAGCAGCAGTTGGGCCTTTCCAAACAGAAAGCGGTGGAGTACCTGATCAAGCAAAAGCTCAGGAAAGAGGAGCTCAAGCGGTTGGGCATTTCGGTAGATGAGTTTGACCTGAACAACGAGATCGAAAAGATTGCCCAAAAAAACGGGATCGATTCGCTCAAAATGCGTTCGGTGCTGGCCCAGCGGGGAATCGACTGGGAGACCTATCGGGAACAGGTGAGGGAGAAGCTGCTGCAGGAGCGGCTTTATCAGAAAATCGTCAGCACCAAGATCCAGCCGCCCAGCGAAGCGACCCTCAAAGAGTACTATCGGCTGCATATCAAGGAGTTTTCCATTCCCGAGGCGATCGAGGTGATCGAGTACAGCGCCCCCGACAGAAAATCGCTCAAAGAGGCGATGACCCATCCGATGGCTTCCGTCCCCGGTGTGGAACGTCGCCCCGCCACGCTGCGTCCTCAGCAGTTGAGCAGGGAGCTTTTCTATCTGTTGACGCAGACGCCCGAACGCTCCTTTACGCAGGTGATTCCCGCCAAGGGACGTTATGTGGCCTTTTATGTCCGTTCACTGGTCAATCCCAAACCCCTGCCCTATGAGCGGGTCAAAAACCAGGTGTACGCCAAGTGGATGGAAGAGAAGCGGGCCGAGGCGATCAAGAGCCATTTCGAGAAGCTGCGGGCCGCCGCGGATGTGCGGGTGTTGCGCTCCCCTTAAAGGGGTGCCGTGTATGAAGCGGTCAAGAGGGCGGGCGCCGATAGGCGCTCCGCCCTTTTTTTATGCGTGTTCTTCGAGGTATTTGGTGTCGAAATTGTTATTGATGAAGTCGGGGTTGCGCATCATTCTGCGGTGGAAGTCGATGACGGTCTTGATACCGCCTACCTCGAACTCTTCCAGCGCCCGGGACATTTTGGCGATGGCCCGCTCCCTGTTCTCGCCCCAGACGATCAGTTTGCCGATCATGGAGTCGTAGTGCTGGGGAATGATGTAGCCCGCATGCGCGTGTGAGTCGATACGCACATCCTTGCCGCCGGGGGCGATCCATTTGTTGATCTTGCCCGGACACGGCATGAAGTTGACCGGGTCTTCAGCGGTGATGCGGCACTCGATGGCGTGGCCTTTGAGATTGACGTCGCTCTGATCGAAAAGCTTGTCGCCTTCGGCGATGCGGATCATCCACTCAATGATGTCAATGCCGCTGACCATCTCGCTGACGCAGTGCTCTACCTGAAGGCGGGTGTTCATCTCCATGAAGTAGAAGTTTTTGTGCTTGTCTACCAGGAACTCGAACGTTCCCGCGCTCTCGTAACCGATATGTTTGGTCGCCTTGACCGCCGCTTCGTGCAATTTGGCGCGGGTTTCGTCGTCCAAGAAGAGGGCGGGAGACTCTTCGATGAGTTTTTGGTGGCGCCGCTGCATGGAGCAGTCGCGCTCCCCGATGTGTACGGCGTTGCCGTGGCTGTCGGCCAACACCTGTACCTCGATGTGGCGGGGTTTTTCAATAAACTTCTCCATGTAGATGGTGCCGTCGCCAAAGGCGGTGATCGCTTCGCTTTCGGCGGCCAGGTAGGCGTTTTCGAGATAGCTTTCGTCCTCGACGACCCGCATGCCCCGGCCGCCGCCGCCGGCCGCGGCCTTGAGAATGACGGGATAACCCATCTCGGCCGCCAGTTTACGGGCTTCCGCCACATCCTTGATGGCGCCGTCGCTACCGGGAATGACGGGTACGCCCGCCTCTTTCATCACCTGTTTGGCTTTGGATTTGTCGCTCATCATCGCCATCACTTCCACATCGGGGCCGATGAACTTGATGTTGTGGTAGCGGCAGATTTCTACGAAGTTCTGATTTTCACTCAAAAAGCCGTAACCGGGAAAGATGGCGTCGCATTCGCTCACTTCCGCCGCGGCGATAATGGCGGGGATGTTGAGGTAGCTCTCCGCGCTTTTGGGGCCGCCGATGCAGATGGTGGCGTCGGCCAGTTCCAGGTAGCTGGCGTCTTTGTCGGCGGTGGAGTAGACCGCCACCGCCTCTTTGCCCATCTCCTTGATGGTGCGGATGGCCCGCAGGGCGATCTCGCCCCGGTTGGCGATCAGGATCCGTTTGATCTTGCCCATCTTAGAGTTTCTCCACCAAAAAGAGCGGCATATCGTACTCGACCGGTTGGCCGTCTTCGACCAGGATATCAAGAATCTTGCAGTCAAACTCCGCTTCCAGCTCGTTCATGATCTTCATGGCTTCCAGAATGCAGAGGGTTTGACCCTTTTTGACGGTATCGCCCGGGTTGATGAAAGGAGGCGAGTCGGGGGAGGGAGAGCGGTAGAAAGTGCCGACCATCGGGGAGGTGATATATTCGGCGTCTTCGGGGGCCTGCTTCTCTTCCTGAACCGGCGCGCTCTGGGTGGCGACGGGTGCGGCCTGGGGAGCCGGCTGGGCCGAGGCCGCGGGTTGGGGGGCGGCCTGGACGACGACCGTTTCGCCGCCCTTTTCGAGGGTGAGGCCGAAATCGCCGTCTTCGACTTTGAGTTTGGAAAGTTGGCTGTTGTTGAAAACTTTTATCAGGTCTTTGATCTCTTTGAGGTTCATGGCTGTCTCCACATTAATCTTGGGTGTAATATAATATCAAAATTATGATTAAGGGGATGTAGAATGGGTCTCAAAAGCGACACCTGGATTCGTGAAATGGCGCTCAAACACCGGATGATCGAACCTTTTTGCGAGGATCAGGTTGGCAAAGGGGTGGTCAGTTACGGGCTAAGCAGCTACGGCTACGATATTCGCGTCAGCGACGAGTTCAAGATTTTCACCAATGTCAATGCCGAAGTGGTGGATCCCAAGCGGTTTGACGAGCGTAACGTGGTGGATGTCAAAGGCGATGTTTGCATTGTGCCGCCCAACTCCTTCGCGCTGGCCAGGACGGTGGAATATTTCAGAATGCCCAGAAACGTGCTGGCCATCTGTCTTGGCAAAAGCACCTATGCCCGGTGCGGCATCATTGTCAACGTCACCCCTTTCGAGCCCGAGTTTGAGGGGCACATCACCATCGAGATCTCCAATACCACGCCGCTTCCGGCCAAGATTTACGCCAACGAGGGAATCGCCCAGGTGCTCTTTTTGGAAGGGGATGAGCCCTGTGAAGTGAGTTACAGGGACAAACAGGGCAAATACCAGGCCCAAACGGGTATTACGCTTCCCAGGATTCTGGGCGAGTGAGACACCCGTGGATGGCGGCGGGGCTTTTGCTGTTTGCGGGGGGCGCTTTCTGGTTCAATAGTTCCCGACACATGGCCGACGGGAAAAGTACGCCCCGAGTGGAGACGACAAAGCGGGTAACCCCTTCCAAAGCGAAAATTTCCGTGGCCGATATACGTTCCGTCGCCTATCTGGAACGTTATATCGAGCGTGTGATCAACGACGGTTCGGCCCAGGGGCTTGGATACAAATACGGCGATATGCCCGCCGGTATGGCCGATGCCGAGGCCGCGCCCAAAATCGCCGCCTATGTGGTGAGCCTGGCGGGCCTGAAACCCTCTCACCCGGAGTGGGTGAAAGAGGGACGGCTCTTTTATATCAGCAACTGCGGCGGTTGTCACGGCGAAGAGGGCAAAGGGGTGCACGGCACCTTTCCCGATCTGACCCGCGTGCCGCTTCTGGGGATTAAAAAGCGGATCGAGGCGGCTCAGCGGGCCGAGAGGCGGATGGAGATGGGCAGGTAGATCGCCTTTTGGCGCATGGCGGGGGTGATGGCGGGCCGCTTGCCCCCTTGGCCGAAATCGCGCAGGAACACCCCCTGCTTCTTCCCGTCGTACAGTTCGACGACCCCGAAAGGCACCTCGGGACTCAAGACGGCGTAACGCCCCTTGTCGTCGGTAATCTTGTAGGCTTTGAGAACCCGTTTGCCCAGTCGGTAGGTGACGGGTGTGATCTTGGGAAGCCTGGCACACTGGTCGGGCATCAGGCGGGGCAGGGGCGAGAAGAGGGCCCCGATGTCGACGCCGAAAAGCGTAGCCGCCGCCTTGATCTGATCTTTTTTGAACAGCATCGTGTTGTTGCCGTTTCGCAGGTAAAGGGTTTGGGGATCCAGCGTGGGAACGCGGTAGGTCTTTTGAGGGGTGTGAAAAGGTTTGGGTGTCAGGGCGAACCACCCCTGGGCCGGTACCTTTTTGAGGGTGACATCGATGCCGTAGAGGGTGGTGCCTTCTCTTTTCTCTTTTCCCACGTAGACAGCCGTTCCCCCCTCATAGCGGGCCCATGCGCCGGGCGAGAGGCGCTGGAGGCTTTGGGAGAGCAGCCGTTTTTGCAGATCGACCAGGCGAGCGACCTGCTCCCGGCAGCCGGATTGCGCGTAGAGGCCAAGAACCAGGGTCAGGGTGAGTATCCATGCTTTCATGGGGCGATTATATCCTATTTTCGAGCCACCTCAGGAGCATCCAGAGGGCGTAGAGATGGTGTTTGAAGCGTCCTTTGCGGGCCCTTTCAATATAAAAGCGGAGGGCGTCCAAGCGGAGGATGCCGAGCTTTCGGTTGATGTCTTCCAGCCGGTCGATCTCTCCCGCCTCGAAAAGCCACTCCATAAAGGGGTAGGAGAACCCCTTCTTTTTACGCCGGAGAATCGTTTCGGGCAGAAAGTTTTCGGCGACGGATTTGAGCAGCCACTTGGGACGCTCTCCCATGCGCCACCCGGCGTCGGTGGAGAGCACGGCCGTGGCCAGATCCCTGTCCAAAAAAGGGCTGCGTCCCTCCAGGGCGTGGGCCATCAATACGCGGTCGAGCTTTTTCAGATAGACCTCTGTCAGTTGGGTTTTAAGGTCGATATAGCTCATCCATGCCGCTCCCTGGGGGGCGTGGTCGAAGGCTTTGACAAGGTGCGCCATCGCCTCCAGGGAGGTGTCGTCTTTGACGTTCTGTTTGAGGGTGAGGTTTTGTTGCAGGTCGGTAAAGAGTTCGCCGCTTCCCCGAAAAACGGGTGTCTTTCCGAAAGCGCGTTTGTACCACTCCCACTCTTTGTTGGGGGAGTAGTGGGCCCGGAAGTAGTTACGAAGCCAGTTGCGGTATTTCAGCTCCCCGGCCCGCTCCACATCCAGAATCTCATAGTAGGGGCGGTAGCCGAAAAAGAGCTCATCGGCTCCGTCACCGGTCAAGACCGCTTTGACGCCGAAGGCGGCGATCTTTTCGCCAAGGTGCCAAAGGGGGATGGCCGCCGGGTCGGCTAGGGGTTCGTCCAGATGGCTCAACAACGCTTCGGCGGCGTGTAAAAACGTCGTCTTGTCCATGACGATTTCATGATGGTCGCTCCCGATATGGCGGGCCGTCTGGGCGGCGTAGGGGCGTTCGTCATACTTGTCGAATCCGTCATAGCCGATGGTGAAAGTGGGCAGTTTCGGCCGCTGTTCCACGGCCAGGGCGGCTATGAGCGAACTGTCTATCCCGCCGCTTAACAGGGCGCCGAGCGGCGCGTCGGCCACCAGGCGACGGTCGACGGCCCGGCGCAGAAGCGAAAGGAGGTCGTCGGTTCGCAGGGTGCGGCCCAAAACGGGCGCGGGCAGGGGTTCGGGCGGGTAGAGGGTTATGTGTCCCTTTTCGAAACGGAGCGAAGCGCCCGGCTCAAGCTGCGAGATCCCTTTATAAAAAGTGCAGGGAGAAAGGAGAGTTTGAAAAAAGAGGTACTCCTTGACACGCTCCTTTTCCCATTCGGCGTTCAGATAGGCTGCGACGGCTCTCGCTTCGGATGCGAAAATGAACGTTTCGCCGGCCTGGGCGTAGTAGAGAGGTTTTTTCCCGAAAAGATCCCGAAAGAGCCAGAGACGGTTGTCATGCCAGAAAGCGGCGGCGTACATTCCCCTTACATATTGGGGCATCGCGTCACCCCAGCGATGGAATGCGCGAATCAGGACCTCCGTATCGCTTCGGGTGGCAAAAGGGGTTTTCAACGCTTCGCGAAGCTGCCGGTAGTTGTAGATCTCCCCGTTGAAAAGGCCGATCGTCTTTTCCAGGCGCATCGGTTGGCGGGCCTCGGGCAGGGGGTCAATGAGCGCGAGACGGTAGTGGGCCAAAAAGAGTCGCGGCTCCTCCACGATCCCCGAGTCGTCCGGCCCGCGATGGGCCAGCGTCATGAACGCCAGGCGGGCCCTGTGGGCGTCATAGGGGCCGACAATGCCGAAAATGGCGCACATCAGAAGGTGATCCTGACGGTCATGTCCCCCTCCAGATACCCTTCGTCGATACGCACTCTCCCCAGTGCCGCGCAGGCTTTTTTGATCTCTTTGGGCAGCCAGTAGTTGTAGGTGGGGCTGGTGTCACGGCCCTTGAGGAGGTTGAAGACCATGCCCACGCGAGCCGCGTCGGCGCACCGTTTGATCGCCAGGAGCGTCTCGAAACGCGTCAGCAGGTTCAACGTGCCGCTCAACAGGTACCAGTCACTCTCGGGCAGGGTGTCCGTGAGGATATCCCGTCGCAAAATGGTCTGGCCCGTGGACTCCCTGGCCGCGCGAACCATGTCGGGATGGGTGTCCAGCCCCGTGTACTTTTTGGGGGTTTGGGCCTGTTCTTGCAAAAAAAACCACAGCGCACCCGTCCCGCACCCCGCGTCCGTCACGCTGTATTCGTGTAACGATCCCGTGGCCCGCACGAGGGTGGCGAAACGTCTTTGTTGCCGCTGCCGGTCGGCCCAGGCCACGCCGCGGGCGCTTACACCGTGTTTTTTGAGGGCGTTGGCATAGAAACGGAACTGGTCGATTCGGGGCATCTTAACTTTTTCCCATTCGGTACGATTATTGCTTGATCCGGTTTAAACCCGACTTTTTCAAAAAAGAGTGCGTATGTTCAACGACAAAACGATTTTTATCACCGGCGGAACCGGGAGTTTCGGAAAAAAATATACCGAAATCCTTCTAAAAAAATACCGTCCCAGAAAAATTATCATCTACTCCAGGGACGAGTTGAAACAGTTCGAGATGGCCCAGCGCTTCAACGATTCGTGTATGCGCTACTTTATCGGCGACGTGCGTGACGGCGAGCGGCTCAAGAAGGCGATGGACGGTGTGGATTACGTCATTCACGCCGCGGCGCTCAAGCAGGTGCCCATTGCCGAGTATAACCCGATGGAGTGTATCAAAACCAACGTGCACGGCGCGCAAAACGTCATCGACGCGGCGTTGGCCTGCGGCGTGAAGAAGGTGATCGCGCTCTCGACCGACAAGGCGGCCAACCCCATCAACCTCTACGGCGCCACCAAACTGGCCAGCGACAAGCTTTTCGTGGCGGCCAACAATATCAAGGGGGATCGCGAAATCGCTTTCGCCGTCGTGCGTTACGGCAACGTTATCGGCAGTCGCGGGTCGGTGGTTCCTTTTTTCGCCAGGCTGATCAAAGAGGGGGCCAAAGAGCTTCCCATCACCCATCCGGATATGACCCGGTTCATGATTACGCTGGAGCAGGGGGTGAATTTCGTTCTCAAAAACTTTGAACGGATGCAGGGGGGTGAAATTTTCGTCCCGAAAATCCCGTCGATGAAGATGACCGAGCTGGCCAAGGCGATGGCCCCCGATCTGCCCCAGCGGATCGTCGGTATCCGTCCCGGCGAGAAGCTGCACGAGGTGATGTGTCCGGCGGACGATTCGCACCTGACCCTGGAGTTCGAGGATCATTACGTGATCCAACCGACCATTCAATTCGCCCACAAAGCCGACTTTACCCGTAACCGGCTGGGAGAGACGGGCCGGCCCGTGCCCCAGGGATTCGAGTACAACTCCGGAACCAACGACCGGTGGCTCAGCCACGAGGAGTTTCTGGAGTTGGCCAAAGAGTTTTTATGAGCCGCTTCATTCCCTACGGACGCCAGTCGATCGATAAGGCGGACCTTCAGGCCGTCACCGAGGCGCTACAGGACGATTTTATCACCACGGGGCCCAAAGTGGCCGCTTTCGAGGAGGCGGTGGCCGCCTACTGCGGGGCGCGCTACGCCGTGGCCGTCTGCAACGGAACGGCGGCGCTGCACATCGCGTCGCTGGCGCTGCTTCAACCCGACTGGAAAGTGCTGGTGCCGCCCAATACCTTCCTGGCCACGGTCAACGCCGTTTTGTACGCCGGCGCCAGGCCGGCTTTTATCGATATTGCCGAGGACGGAAACATCGATCTGGAGCTTTGTGAAGCGGCGCTGGAGAAGGACCCGACCATCAAAGCGCTTTACGCGGTGCACTTTTCGGGTAATCCGGTCGATCAGGGGAAACTGGCCCGTCTGAAAGAGCGCTTTGGCATTACGATTCTTGAGGATTGCGCCCACAGCATCGGGGCGGCGCAGGCGGGAATCAGAGCCGGCAGTTGTACCCGTTCTGACGCCTCGATCTTTTCGTTTCACCCGGTCAAGCACCTGACCACCGGTGAAGGCGGCATGGTCACGACCAACAGTGAGTCGCTCTATCGCACGCTGATGACCCTGCGCAATCACGGGATCGTCAAAACCCCCGGGATGGATCCGTGGGCGTACGAGATGCGGATGCTGGGATTCAACTACCGCATCACCGACGTGCAATGCGCGCTGGGGTTGTCGCAGTTGAAACGGTTGGACGGCTTTATCGCCAGACGGCGTGCGCTGGCGAAACGTTACGACAAAGCTTTTGAGGATCACCCCCTCATCAGGCCTTTGTACCCCTATACGTCCGATTCGTCATACCATCTGTATGTGATTCTGATCGATTTCGAGCGGGCCGCGTGTGATAGGCGGACACTCTTTGAGAAGATGCGGGAAGAGGGTGTCGGATTGCAGGTGCACTATATGCCCGTAAACCGTCAACCCTACTACCGAAGCCTGGGGTACGGCGACGAAAAGATGCCCGTGATGGATCGCTACTACGCCCGTTGCGTCTCGCTGCCGCTCTATCCCGACTTGAAAGAGAGCGAGCAGGATCGGGTGATCGCGATATTGAAGGGGTTGATCGGTGCGTAAACGGTGCGTGGCGATCATTCCCGCGCGAGGCGGCAGCAAGCGGATACCCAAAAAGAATATCCGTCCTTTTCACGGTAAACCGCTTATCGCCTACAGCATCGAGACGGCGAAAAAAAGCGCCCTTTTCGATCACATCGTCGTCAGCACCGATGACGGGGAGATCGCCGAGGTGGCGCGGGCGTGGGGTGCCGAGGTGCCGTTTATGCGCGAACCCGAGTATGCCGACGACTTCACCCCCGCCACGGAGGCCGTGGAGCGCACGCTTAGACGGCTTGAAGCGGAGGGCATGGCGATCGGGTATGCCTGTACCATCTATCCCACGGCCCCCCTGCTGGATGCCGACTATCTTGCCAAAGGGCTTGAAAAGCTAAAACGATCGGATGCCTGGTACGCCTTTTCGGCCGCCTCCATGCCCTTTCCGATCTGGCGAACGTTCCGTCTGAACGGGGAGGGGCGTTGCGAAATGTTCTGGCCCGAGCATTTCGCTACCCGAAGTCAGGATCTGGAAGAGGCCTATCAGGATGCGGGACAGTTTTATTGGGAGCGCAGGGAACCGGGCAAACCCCCTTTCCGTTTCGACGCCAATGCCTTGCCCGTTTTGCTGCCCCGCTGGCGGGTGCAGGATATCGATACGCCTGAAGATTGGGAGCGGGCCGAAAAGCTCTACGCGATGTTGTATCCGGATGTATATGATCGGTGGAACGGGGTTAAAAAACGATGCAATGAAAGCGAACCGCTCAAATTCAGGGAGGGAGAGATCTTTTTCCTTTCTGTCGGTATGAACGTGGGAAGGGAGGTTGACGGTAAAGGGGAGGCTTTTTTGCGTCCGGTGCTGGTTTTTCGCAAAACAGGCCGTACGACCTTCTACGGCATTCCGCTTACCAGTCGCCCCAAAGAGGGGGACTGTTTCGTGACCTTTTCTTACAAAAAAGGTAAAAATTCTACGGCGTTGCTGCA
>JAADEJ010000064.1 GCA_013153475.1 Campylobacterota bacterium | reverse complement strand
AGGCAATATCAACGCCACTACTGTCACGATCCCGAAGAGCCAGTACCGCTTCGTGCGGTACGGTACCCACCCTTTGAGGTACTCCTTGGCCCTATTTTTACCCGCTGACGCCGCCTGTGCCATCGTTTACCGTCTTACTTTTCGAATTTATATTTGTGCTTGACGTCGCCGCCTACGGGGCTACCGTGCACAACGATATGGGTCTCGTTGGCCAGATTGGGCCCGATCTTCTGAATAGAGAGCGGATCGACAATCTCATAAGACTGCTGTGCGGTCGCCTGCTGCGTCGCGATGGCGGCCATAGTAAGGCCGGCCAGAATCGAGAGAAGCAGTACGGTCGCGATCAGAAAACCGGTGATTCCATCCAAACCGAAAGCGCTGCCTTGTTTTTCCATTCTTTACTCCTTAGTCATTGTGAGAAAGGCTGAGGATATAGGTACCGACAGCTTTTTCCTGAATCGGGGTCAAGCGTCCTTTGAAGGAGACCATCGTACCGATGAAGCCTTTTTTACCGTGCTCGAGAACCATCTTGACAAACTCAGGCGTACCGTAGGTGCTGATATCAGGCGCCATGCCGTTCATACCTTTACCGTCGGCACCGTGACATCCCGCGCAGGTAGCGAATTCGGCGGGTTGATCGCCTTTCATGCCGTTGGCCACATATTCGGCCACTTTTTCAGCCGCATCACCGCTAAGCAGTCCGGCAGGCATATCACCCATCGGGAAGCCCAGACCTTTGGAACCGTTTTTGATGGTATCCAAAACACCGGCTTTGGATCCCCAAACGCTAAGATCCGCCGCTTTGCCGCCCATACCGTCACCGGCGATGCCGTGGCACGGAGCGCACTGTACCAGATAAACGCCCTCTCCCATGGCTTGCAGGGTCTCTTTGTCGGCGTTGGCCCACTTGCTCTCAAACTGCTTGGTATGCGCCGCGACTTCCTCGTTGTACTCACCGATCTGGCTGTAGGCGTTAACCGGATAACCGGTTGTCCAGTACCAGATAGCCCAGATCATCGTACCCAGGAAGGTATAGGCCCAACCGGCGGGCAACTCGTTCTTGTACTCTCCGATGCCATCCCAGTTCTCATCGGCCAGCTCACCGGTAGACCGGTCGGTTTTCATCTGCTTGATGTATTTACCGGCCACCCATACGGTCAGGGCGAGAATAATCGCCGCCGCGAGCAGGGAGAGCTGGTTGATGTTATCTTGAAACATATTGTTCATGACTGCTCCTTGTTTTCATTCTTCTCGTTCTCACGCGTTTCGTTCACCTCGACCGGCGCATCGGTCAATTCGTCATCCAGCGCCAGTTTGCCGTACTTTTCATAATCGCGTGTCCCTTTTTTCTCGGCGCGATAGAGGTGCAGGATGTAGCCGTACAACATCACGACCAGAAAGACCGTGAAGAAGAAGTAGGCGTACGCCTGCCACTCTCTGATTGCTTCCACGCCTACCCTCAGTGCAAGCTGTTCATATAGGCGATCAGCGCGACGATTTCAGGAATCTCGCCGCGGGCAACCGCGTCTTTGACATCCTGGTTTTTCATCTCGGCCGCGATCTTTTTCGCGTCCTCAAGCGCCTGTTTCTTCGCCTCTTCCCAGCTACCCAGTTTGGTGAAGCCCGGTTTGTCATAAGGTACGTTGAACACCTTCTTGACCGTCAGAGCTTCCGCGTAGGCGGTTTCGAGGTCGGCGTTTTGGGTGAACATATGTTTATATGAAGGCATGATCGATCCGGGGACCACGGAAGTGGGCTCCCACATATGGTTCTCATGCCAGTCGGTGGTGCGGTACTCACCGACACGGTGCAGGTCCGGACCGGTCCGCTTGGATCCCCAGAGGAAGGGGCGGTCATAGGCGTACTCACCGCTGACGCTGTAGGGACCGTAGCGATCGGTTTCAGACTTGAAAGGGCGAATCAGCTGCGAATGGCAGGCGTTACAGCTGTCTTTGATATAGACATGGCGGCCGGCCAGTTGCAACAGCGTATAGGGCTGTTTGCCCGCGATGGGACGGGAAGCCTGCGCAAAATCGGGAACGATCTCGATCAGTCCCGCAAACGCGATGACAAGGAAAACGCCGACAGAAAAGAGAAAAGGTCGTTGCTCTAACCAATGAAACATTCCATACCTCCTTATGCGCCCATGGGTGAGGCGAACGCGGGCTCTTTATCGAGCACTTTGTCGCTGGTCATGGTTTTAAAGAAGTTGTAGGCCCACATAAACAGACCGATAACAAACAAGAAACCGCCGATACCGCGAATCGTATAGTACGGATGCAGAACGGTAACGGTGTCGATGAAGCTGTAAGCCAGGTTACCGTACTGGTCAACCGCACGCCACATCATACCCTGGGTAATACCGGCAATCCACATGCTGGAGAAGTAGAGAACGATACCGGTGGTTTGGATCCAGAACTGCATCTCCATCAATTTTTTGCTGTAAATTTCGCGTTTATAGAAGCGGGGCGCCATATGCAGCGTACCGGCGATAATCATAAAGGCAACCCAACCCAGCGTACCGTCATGCACGTGACCGGGAATCCAGTCGGTGAAGTGTGCCAGGGCGTTAACGGATTTGATGGACTGAATCGGACCTTCCAGCGTAGAGAGCATATAGAAGGTAGAAGCCAGAACCATAAATTTGATAAGCGGAGACTCTTTGAGCTGGTTCCACTCACCCTTCATGGTCAGCAGCATGTTGATGGCTGAACCCCAGGAGGGCAGAATCAGAACGACGGAGAAGATGGAACCCATGGTTTGCATCCAGTCAGGTACCGTCGAGTAGATCAGGTGGTGGCTACCGGCCCACAGGTAAACAAACATCAGACCCCAGAAGGAGAGCAGAGAGAGTTTATACGAAAAGACCGGTTGACCGGACTCTTTGGGCAGGTAGTAGTAGATCATGGCGATAATGGGAACGGTAAAGACAAACGCCACGGCGTTGTGACCGTACCACCACTGAACCAGCGCGTCGTTGGTGCCGGCATACATGGAGACGGAGTGATACCATTTACCCATACCGGTGACCAGGTAGGTGGGCACTTCCATGTTGTTGAACAGATAGAGCATGGCCACACCGAGGAAGGTGGCGATATAGTACCACATAGAGATGTAAAGGGTCTTTTCACGGCGCATACCGATCAGACCGAACATCGCCATACCCCAAAGAACCCAGACCACGACGGTCAGAACGTCCATCGGCCACTCCATTTCGGCGTACTCTTTGGACGTGGTAATTCCGAGCAGTTCGGAAACAACCAGACAGGCAGCCAGAATGAAATAGAGCCAGAAGTGCAGTTTCGCCACACCGTGAACGAATTTGGACTCGGCGATGGAAACCTTCAGCGTCCGTTGCCCAACATAATAAAATGTAGCGAAAATGCCGCTCAACGTAAATCCGAATGCCACCACGTTCGTGTGAAGCGGGCGCAGACGGCTGAATGTTCCGTATTGGCCAAAGAGTTCGTTCAGGCCCGGAAACGCCAATTCAAAGGCGATATAGGTACCTATCACCATCCCGACGATACCGAAGATAATGGCCAGGTAAGTGAACCATTTTGCAACGGTATAGTCGTACTCCAACGCTGCATTTTGCATGCAAACCTCCTTTTGAAATGATTATCCTGAAAGCGGTCCCACCCATGCCGCCATCCGCGTGGTTGCATAGGTCTCCATCATTCAAGAAAATAGGACAGTGACATAATAATGACATTTAGCTTAAAATCTGTTAATGGGGAATTAACTGTTTTTTTAAGAAGAGGTTAAAAAAGAGAAAAAGCCGTCACCCCCTCAGGGGCGATGACTTAAAAGTGCCAGGTAAAGTTGGCGTAGAAGTAGCGGCCCGGCTCGTTCAACAACATCGGATCCGTTCCGCCGCTTACCAGAATCATATCGGCGTACGTGTTGGTCATGGCGTAGGTCTTGTCAAAAATATTGTCCACGCCCAACGTCAATTCGTAATGGTCGAGGAAATCCTTTTTGACACGGAAGTTGAACACGGCGTAACCGGCAATTTCCTGCTCACCGTTTTCGGCATCGTAGTCACGCCACCTGTCGGCGGCCACCATCCAAAGGCGTGCCGTACCGGTCTCGTCGAAATCCCAGTTGATGCCCAGTGTCCCTTTCAGCGGCGTGATATTGGGCATATCGGTACCGTGCTGATTGGTCAGGGGATCATCCTTCTCACCCTTCAACCACGCCAACCCGCCGTCGAACCAGATGGCGTCGGTCACCGCCAATGTGCCGTCGAGAGAGAAGCCGTAGAGGGTGGCGTCCATATTCTCATAACGTCCGGTCACCGGTTTGCCGGTTTTGGGATCGGTACCGATAACGATCGATTTGTTGAAGAAGATGAAATCGTCATACTTGCTGTAAAAACCCTTGACCCGCAGGGTGGCCATCTGCGCAAACGCGGTCTCCACACCCAGGTCGATCTCGTTGTTACGCACTTTGTCAAGATCGGGATTGCCGAAGTAGTTGCCGTATTTATCCTGGAAATAGAGCTCTTTGCCGTCGGGAACCCGAATGGAAGTACCAAGTCCGCCGAAAAGCTTGGTATCCTCCGAAAGGTGGTAGGTACCAAACAGATAGCCGCCCATGGCGTTGTAGTCGTTGGTATCGGTCACCGCCGCGGCCGACTTGACGCTGGCCATATCATAACGCAGACCCATATCCAGGTCGAACGCCCCTACCCTTTTTTGGTACTGAGCATACAGACCGGTATCGTCGGTTTCGGAGTGGTCGATGCTCCACCCTTTGGCCAGGGTCTGATTGGTTGTAAGCGGCGTGAAGTAGTAGCGTCCCTTCCAGGTTCGTTCGCTGCCGTCCACGCCGATCTCCAGATCACCCTCCGCCACGCGTGCCGTATTGCGAACCGCCCATCCCCAGATACGGGAGTGCATCACGTTCTCACCCACACCGCCCATCGTCAGGGCCGATTGCCTATAATAGGTTCCCATAGGGTGATAGACCCAGGAGTTGTAAAACTCGAACGCCAGCTTTTTTGAAAGATCCCCGTAGAGATTTTTGACAATATATTTGGCGTTGAAAAGATCAGAATCATCCTTCAAAGCGTCCATTTTTGAGTTGGGGTAGAGTACGTCGTCACTACGGTTGACCGTATAACTCAAGCGCAACTCCTGGTTGTCGGTGACGTTGACGAAGAGTTTGGCCATGCCCGTCTTTTTCTCGAAAGCGTCCATGTCGGCGTAGCGATCCTGATAAACCGTAGCACCCGCTGCCGGGTTGTTGGCAAGCTGCTCGGCCATGGTATTGCCGTCACCGTCCTCGTACTGGCCGCCCTTTTCATAAGAACCGCCCACCAATACGCGGATCCGGTCGTTGCCGCCGCTCACTTCGGCGCCGGCCTTGTAGTAGTCCCAGCTTCCCGCGTTCAAATCGACCCGACCGTGGAGATCTTTTTGGGGTTGCAGCGTATCGACCGAAACCAGTCCGGTCAGGGTACCGAAATGGCGTACGTCGTAGGGCCCCTCTTTGATCACGATTCTATCCACGTTACTGGCCAGGACGTGAGAGATGGGCGGATCCATCCGGTTGGGACAGCCGCCGTAGATTTTGCCGTCATCGACCAGGAAGTTGATATTGTCTTTGCGCACACCGCGAAGGATAATATCGTTGGAGATACCGCTGCGGCGAATGAGCTGTACGTCGGGATCGAGCTGATAGAGGGCGTAGGCCAGGTCTGCCGAACGCACCTCATCGCCCGAAACGTCTTTGACGATCGTCGTCGTCCCCGTCTCCTGGACATCCACGGTTTCCAGTTTCACATCTTCCGCCGACAATGCCAGCGCCGCCGCCAGCGAAAGGCCGGTCAATCCCACTACTTTTTTCATACAATCTTTCCTTTTGGGATATAGTTTCTCAAAGAAAGGCAATTATAAACGAGATCGGTTTAATTATTCGTTAATAGGGTCTCAAAAAGATAGGCCCGGAATCTACCGGGCCATCAGTTGCAGAAAATCGTCAAAGACGTAGCGGCTCTCGTGCGGGCCGGGAGAGGATTCGGGGTGATGCTGAACCGAAAGGATCGGCGCCTCTTTGTAGCGCACCCCCTCGATGGTGCCGTCAAAGAGGTTGATATGGGTCACCTCCGCCACTTCGGTAATGGCGTCGGGTACGTTGTAGTTATGGTTTTGGGCCGTAATCTCCACGGCACCGCTCGTTTGGCTCTTGACCGGGTGGTTGCCGCCGTGGTGGCCGAATTTGAGTTTGTAGGTCTCATACCCGTGGGCGATGGAGAGAAGCTGGTGCCCCAGGCAGATGCCGAACATCGGCACTTTGGCTTCGATCAGTTTGCGAATCTTGGCCTGCTCGGCCTTTAAAATCAGCGGATCGCCGGGGCCGTTGGAGAGAAAGACCCCGTCAATCTCGCCCTTCTCATAACGCGCAATCAGCGTCTCGGCCTCCACGGTATTGGGCACCACCTCCACCGCGATGCCCGCTTCGGTCAGTTCATTGAGAATATTGCGTTTGACACCAAAATCGAGCGCCACGATCCGCGCTTTGGCTTCGGGGGCGTCGTTGTAGCGAAATTTTCTTGCGTCATAGCGCCCCCGCGTATGGCGATAAGCCGTTTTGGTGCTTACCTGCTCAATGTAGTTGACCTCGCTGATATGGGGCGCCTCTTCCAGCATGCGGGCCAGCTCCGCTTTGTCGGAAACTTCGGTGGAGGCGATCATCATCATCGCCCCCTCTTCACGCAGCATTTTGGTCAGAAAGCGGGTATCCACCTCGCAAATCCCCAGTACGCCGTCGCGGCGCAAAAGCTCATGCAGAGGCTCCTCACTGCGGAAGTTGGAGGGCCGATCCTGATACTGGCGCACAATAATCCCTTTGCACCAGGCCCGTGAGGATTCGTCATCTTCCCGGTTGCATCCCACGTTGCCGATTTCGGGCATGGTAAAGGTGACGAACTGCCCGGCGTAACTGGGATCGGTCACAATCTCCTGATACCCCGTCATGGAGGTGTTAAAGACAATCTCTCCCACCGCCGTCCCTTCGGCGCCGAAACTCCTGCCCTGTAGATAGGTGCCGTTTTGCAGATAGATATAGACCGGTTTCATCACATCATCCCCCGCCGTCTCAGCTCCTCTTCGTAAAGGCGCTCAAAAATCAGATCATACTCTTCGGTTCCCGGAATCAGTTTGCGCTTGTAGTGGGAGATCTTCTCCAAAACGATATCCTCGATCTCCGAAAAGGATGCCATATAGCTCTCGATCGCCTTGAAAATGACACCGCGCACCTGGTTTTCGTTGACGCTGTAGTCAATCAGATCCTCTTCCCACAATTCATCCAGAATCTTGTGGGAGATATCGCTGTAGCGATCTTCCCGGTTCAAAATGACGCCGTATTCGGGCGCCAGCTTCTTTTTGATCATCCAGAAAAGCTGGCGGGCATCCGCCTGCATGAACTCGATCTCCTCCTCTTTCTCTTCCATGATCTCGTTGACCCGCTCATCCAGCGCCCTCTCCCGCTTGATATCGGCTTCAATCACCTCCCGCGCCGTCTGCGCCACCGGCTCGATCCCGCGGCGTACCTCCACAAAGGGGGTATTGGCCAGGTCAATGCCGATCTTGTTGGCGATATAGGGGGCATGGGCTAAACTCAGTTTCATCGACGCGCCTTTTGCGCCCGCGAAAACGCGGGCGTAATTTTTTGAACAAGTGTAGCAAAAGATAGGTTTAGAAAGGGTTAATCGGAAGATTTTCCCTGCGCACCTTCCAGGGCCAGCGTGACGGCGGAGGCTTTTTGAGGATCCATTTTGGCCAATATCTGGCCCACGACTTTGGGTTTAAGTGATTTAAGAATTCCCGCGGCCTTTTGAACCGGCATATTGGCCAGAATCTCGGCGGCGGCGGAGGCTTTCATTTTGGCGTAGGTCCGGGCGATCTTGTCCGCCTTGGCTTTGCGGATGGCTTCGAGGGTTTTGCGGTTCTCTTCCAGCATCGCCGCAATCTGCTTCTCTTTTTTCTCCAGCTCGCGACGGGTAGCGTTCAGGTCGGCCTCTTTTTTGGCAAGGAGGGCCTCTTTCTTTTTAAACATCGCCTCGGTCGCGTCACGAAGCGCTTCGTAAGCCTGCCGCGCCTCGTCCACCTCTTCAAGCTTGAGTTCCAGCTCCTGCTTGCGCTCCTCAAAGATCTTGTTACACTCCAGAGGCACGGTTCCCTCGGCCCAAAGCACCCCGCAAAACAGTAACGCGACCAGCCAGATTCTCACCGCTCATCCTTGAAAGCCACGTGATCTCTCCAGAAACGTCCCGCGGCGATCTCGTCCAGCATCGCCCGTTCCCGACGGGCCCGCTTTTTCGCCAACGCCTCCAGCGCCCGGCTCTCGATACTTTTGGCCTGCTCCAGCGCCCGATGGGCCTCTTTGAGCCTCTCTTTGGCCTCTTCAAGCCGTTGTCGCGCAGAGGCCAAGCGCTCTTCACACACGGCCATCGCAGCCCGCACGGCAGAGCGTTCGGCAACCACCTGGCCAAAAAGCCGTCCCTCACCCTTTTCAGGCAGTGCAATCTTTCGCATCTGCTCACGCCACGCCGATATCTCTTTTTTGATGTCGGCGATTTCTGCGTTCAACGCCGCCACCGCCCGCTCGGCCTGCTCGAATTGCCGTTTTCTGAGCCGAACCAGGGCGTTGGCGTTTCGTATCATAGGCTCTACCTGATAATCGTATCTTCCCTGTCGGGACTGGTAGATATGATGCCCACCCGCACACCGCTGACCCGCTCGATGGTCTCGATGTAGGCTTTCGCCGAATCGGGCAGGGCGTCGTAGTCGGCAATGCCCTCAACTTTCTGCCAACCCGGAAACGTCTCGTAAACCGGCTCCACCCCTTCCAGGTCGTAAGGCACATAGTCGATCACTTCCCCTTCATAGCGGTAACCGACGCAGATTCTGATCTCTTTAAAACCGTCCAACACGTCCAGTTTCATCAACGCGATCTGATCACATCCGTTGAGCGCGCAGGCGTGACGAATGGCCACCGCGTCAAACCAGCCGCACCGGCGGGGCCGTCCGGTGGTGGTACCGAACTCATGCCCCTGTTGTCGCAGACGCTCACCCTCCTCGCCGAAATCCTCGCTTGGGAACGGACCGTTGCCCACCCGCGTACAGTAGGCTTTGGCAATGCCTGTCACCTTGCCGATCTGCCTGGGTGAGAGGCCCGTACCCGTACAGGCACCCCCCGCGACGGTGCTGGAACTGGTAACGTAGGGGTAGGTGCCGTGATCAATATCCAGCATCGTGCCCTGCGCCCCTTCCAAAAGCACCTTTTTACCTTCCGCCACATCGCGCCACAACATCTGGGTGGTATCGGCCATGTAGGGCAGTAGCGCGTCCCGGTAACGGATAAGGTCCGCTTTGAGCGTCCGGGCATCCGGTACCTCAACACCCATGGCCGAGAAGATCGGGGCGTTTTGTTCCAGGTAGACCATAATCTTCTCAAAGAGTTTTTCCACATCTTTGAGCTCTCCCACACGGTGGCCCAACCGGGCGATCTTGTCGGCATAGGCCGGGCCGATGCCCCGTCCCGTGGTCCCGATGGCCTTGGCGCCCCGCATCCGCTCCCTTGCCCGGTCGATCGACTGGTGGTAGGGCAGAATGAGGTGCGCTTTGTCGCTGAGCCAGAGGCGTCCCTGGAGATTTTCAAACTGGCTCATCTCTTTCATCAGGTTCTCCGGACACACCACCACCCCGTTGCCGATGATATTGACGGCTTCAGGATTGAGAATACCGGAAGGGATCAGGTGCAGGGCGTACTTTTTGCCGCCTGTGACAATGGTATGGCCCGCGTTGTGCCCGCCCGCAAAACGCGCCACCACCTCATAGGACTGGGCCATCATATCGACAATTTTGCCTTTGCCTTCGTCGCCCCACTGGAGCCCGACAATCAGATCTGCCTGGTTCATCTTTTCTGCATTCCTTTTTGGCGGATTTCGATCAGCGCGTCGGTATAGAGCGCGAATCCGGCCGCCGAAATATCGTCATCTACAAAGTGTCCGCCGGAAGCCAGCGGGGTGTTGCCGGCAAAACAGCGGAAAAAGAGGCCGTCATAATAGCGCATTTTGGCGTAATAAAGCGGCGCCAACACACAACGCGCGCACCGGCAGGCGTCCGCCAGCTCTTTCATGCGCGCCAGCTCAGCTTGCAATACGTCGGGCATATTCGGCAGGGCCTTCTCAAGATCCTCGGGGCTCTGCACCCTCGCCAGCTCCGCCAGCCAGGGAAGATCGGCATCCAAAAAGGCCGCCACATCCATCTTCTCAAAGCGTGTCAGCGGCACATTGAAATGCTCGCTGATAAGACGCGGAATGCGGATATTGGAGATCTGGTAAACCGGCTCCGTCTCCAGCGCCTCCAACAGATCGCTCATCACGCCCAACACATCGGCCAGCTCACCCCCCAGCCACTCGGCGCCGATCTGGTTGATCTCTTCGGTGGGGTAGCGGTAGACCGGCTGAATGTAAAACCACTTTTTCTGATCGACCGAACGGCCCAGCCGCTTGGTCACCAGCCGTACCACGTCAATGGTGCTGTCGGCCCGCAGGGTCAATTCACGGTTTTGCGGGTCGGCCAGGCGAATAAGCGCCCTGTCGTCCCGCACCCCCATATGTTGATGATAGGAAAAGAGCGGCGTAGAGATTTCGGCAAACCCCCGCGCCTCCAATATCTGGCTGGCGATACGCTCGATTTGGCGTTTGATACGGGCGCTTTCACCAAAATAGAGGCGACTGCCGGCGGGAATCTCGTGCTCAAAAATCATGGGGTCTCGTTTTGGAAGTAGATTTCGTTGAATACCCGTGAGGCGGTGCCGTCATAGGGGCGCCGGTTCATGTCGGCCAGCGCCAGCTCCACGGCATTGAGAACCCACGCGCTCTCATAGACCGGAATCAGCCCCATCTGGTTGATCCGAAAGAGTTTGCCTTTTAGGTGATCCTGCCCGCCGGCGACATTGACGCCGTAACGCTCTTTAAGAATCTTGCGCAGGGTGTTGGCCTCTTCGTCATAGACCGCGCTCATCGAAAGCGCCGGCGTTTTGGGATAGAGGCGACACCCGATCGCCGTCAGCGCTTCACGGGTCGCCAGTGCCCGGGCCCGGGTGGCGGCGTAAAAGCGCGCATACCCCTGCGCCTCGATGAGCTCCAGCACCTTGTTGAGCCCGATAACAAGTGTCGTGGGCGCCGTGTAGGCGGTGGTGTTTTGGCGCTGCTTTTTGATCTCGGAAGCCAGGTTGAAATAGAACCCCTTCCCTTCGCCGATCCGCGCCACGGCATAGTCAGACAGACCGATCATCGCCATCCCCGGCGGCAGCATCAGCGCTTTTTGACTTCCGGCGATCAACGCGTCGATATGGGTTGTGTCGATGGGTTCGACCCCCACGGCGGTAATGCCGTCGGCAATGACGGCGATTTCGGGGTTTTCGGCTTTGATCGCCCGGGCAATCTGCTCGACCGGATGGCGAAGCCCCCCGGCACTCTCGCTGACCTGAATGCAGAAAGTATCAATGTCGGGATCGGCCTTCAACGCTGCCATCACCGCCTCGACCGTGGCGGGCGTATCCCACTCGTAGCGAAGTTCCACCGTCTCGAAACCGTGGGCTTCGGCGATCTTTCCGAAACGCTCGCCAAATTTTCCGGCGTTGACACAGAGCACCTTCTTGCGGGCCAAATTGGTTACGCACGCCTCCATGGCGCCGGTACCGGAGCTGGCCAACATTACACACTCATCCATGCCAAAAAGCCGCATCAGCCGCGCTCTGGCCTCGGCGAAGATCGCTTCAAATTCCGGGGTTCTGTGGTGAATGGTCGGGCCCGCCATCGCCGTTCTGACAGCTTCGGGAACGGGAGTGGGTCCGGGGGTGAAAAGCAACATAAGCCTTCCCTTCGTTACATAAAATTTGGCCCGATTATATCAAATATCCGCTATGAGGGCTTTAAAGCCCCCTGTCGGGGGAAGAATCAGCGTCGGGGCGCAAACATTTCGTCAAAGGCCGATCCCCGTCCCTCCTCATCGCCTGAAGGCGCCGCGCCCTTTTCGGGACGAATCACGTCTCCTTTTCGCGCTTTGCCTTCCACAAGACGGCCATAAGCGACTTTATGGGTAACACGGGTAATCTCTATCTCGCCGCACCGGCGCTCCTCTCTTCCCAGAGACTCGCCGGTATAGGGGTCTTTCAGACGCTTCCCGAGACGATACACCGCGAACCGTTCCCCGGTACGCAGGGTGTTGCCGCCCATATTGACGATGACCCGTCGTCCCTGTACGTCGACAATTTTGGGCGGATAGATATTGTAGATAAGCTGATCGGTCAAAACCTGCGCGATATTGTCACCCGCGACCGCTATCAACGCTTCCGCCCTCTTGGTGCCGGGCAGGTCGAACTCCACATCGAACGTATCGGACCATTTGATCTGCTGGGTCGCTACCACCAAAACACGATAGGCCACCGTCGCGTACCCGCGAATCGCCCCGGTGTCACTGCCGGCCGGACCGATGAGGCTACTGACGCTATCCTGACGAATCCCGAAATCGAGAATCTGACCGATAATGAAATAGTCCGCCCCCAACCGTCTGCCCAGGCGGGCAAGTTCCATGGGATCGCTGTTTCCGCTCAACAGATACTTTTTCTCGAAGAGATAGTAGCTCTCGTTTTCCCGATCCAATACGGTGAATTTTCTGGTCTGGGTCAGTTTGGATACCACCGCCTGGGTAATGCGTCGCGAAAGCTCCTTCCCGCCAATCACCATATCGCCCACGGCGTACGCCTTTTTGGTCTCAAAGGGTAATACCGCCAGGCTCCGACGGTTTCGGGGATTGAAGCCGGGCGACTTGTACTTGTCAAAATAGGCCCGCACCTTCGCCTCATACTCATGGGGCGAAACCCGCCGCACCGAAAGCACCTCGAAACGCTTGACAAAACCGCCCGTGGCGCTGGAGACCTTGGAGTAGGTACCGTCTTTGAGGCGAATGTCGGCACTGCTTTTGCCGTTGACACTGATGGTCATCTGCCGCAATCTTTGCTGGTACTCTTTCTGGGCCTTGATGCCGATCCCCCGCACCTGCGCCACGGCGTTGACCAGCGCGTCCTGCACCGCTTCGGAGTAGGTGGAACCAAAACCGGTCGCCGTCACGTGGACGGTCTTGATCTGCGCCGTCGCCAAAACCGCCGTCAGAAGAAAAAAGAGCAGTTTTTTCATAGTACGCCTTTAAAAATCGTTGATGTCGTTGACAATCTCGCTCTCACCGAAAGAGCTCTTTCCCTTCGGTTTGCTTTTGGGCTTGGGTTTGTAACCCTCTTTGAACTTTCGCACCGCGTCCAACGTGGCGTAACGCCAGACCCGCACGGCGCCCACCACTTTCTGCCCGGCGGGCAGGGTATAGCGCCAGGTTTTCAAGGTGCTCACCCCCTGCAGGCGCATCGAAGCGCTCGCCTTGGCCCGCTGGTAGGTCTTGTCGATAATGTTGCGAACGGTCTTCTCCACGCTCATGGCGTCGGGTTTGAGCTCACGCTCGATATAGCGGTTGATCTCCTCGCCCCTTTGCCGTTCAAAGCGCGCGCTCAAAAAGCCGTTGACCAGCATGGCGATCTGCCCGTCGGCCACGGCCACGGCGGCATCTTTGGCGTTTTGCTTGAGTCGGACATTGAGATAGTGATCTTTTTGGGGCATATAACTGTGCATACCGTAGGAGATGATGGCCGGCGTACCGTCGCTGTCATAGGCCAGACGGGTGCCCAGCGTGCTAAAGAGCGCGTCGGGCTTTTGGGGAATGAGGGTGCGGATATCCCTCCCTTTTCCGGTAATGAGCGAACGGCGTTGCAAGCGGATATCTTTGGCGATCTGCCGGGTTTTGGGACTGACCACGGCGATCACGCCGACCACCGCGTTACCCGACTTGTCCACGGCCACGGCCGACTGGACGGTAAAAAGTCCCGAAATATCGCCGCTTGCCTTTTTGATCGTTCTTTTTAGGAACCGGTCTTTGAAAAGATCCTTTTTCTGCCTGGGCGTCAGCTTGCGATACTGCGCCGGGTCAACCCCCAGTTCCGCCAGCTTTTTGTCCAGCTCCTTGTCGGCCACATCCAGGCTTTTGTCCATCAAAGCCAGAATTTTGCCCACCATGCCCCGCATATTAGCGGTGGGCGCCTCCAGCTTGTCGGCGTCGGTAGAGCTGTTTTGGAAAAACTCTCTTGTCTGCTCCTGCAACACTTTGCCGTACATATCCATGGCGAACTGCTCATAGATATTGAACATCGCCTTGTCGTAGGCGTTGATCAGCGCGTTGGCGTACTGGGGATCGGTTTGGGGCAGCATCACCGGCATCTGGGCGTAGTAGAAGTATTTGCCGTGATACTCCCCGAATCCCGGCAGGCCCATCTTTTGCAAAAAGCGCTCGGACCAGTCGTCAATCTTCTCATCCGGCGCCGGCACGATCGGCTCGACCATCCGGTTCTGTTCCGCCGCGACATCGCCGCTTTGGGACGTCTGGGCCCCGGCAACCGCCAACGACGCCGCCAGCGCCGCGCCGCCAAGTAAAGAGAGTATGCGCTTCATCATTGCCCCCTCTTACCAGGGCGCCGATTTGCCGCTACCGGCCTTGGAGACCACCTCTTCACCCTCCCAGAAAGCCAGGCCGCTGGAGACGTCGGTCAACGACATCTGGAAGTAGTAATCGACCCGCTGTTCGCCGTTGGAGAGTTTGCTCACCCGCTGGATAATCTTGCCCGACAAAGAGAGATCGGGGGTTTCGATGGTCCCTTTTTTGGCGATACGGCTCTGCTTGAACTCGGCGTTTCCCCGAAGCTTGCGAAGCTCATAGGTGGCCGAATCCTCGGCGCCGCCGGCCCGAAGTGCCGTGGTGATGATGAATTTACCGCTATCCAACAACGAGATGCGGATACGCTTGACCAGCTGGTCGATATCGACCCGCTGGGTCGTGTCGTTGACAAAATCGCTGATCATCAGAATCAGCGGTTTGCCCTCTTTTTTCATCTTCATCCGGTACATCCGATCCAGATATTTGGAACGAAGCATGGAATCAACCAGCTTGATCGCCGCCCGTTGAAAATCCTCGTAATCAAGCCCCATCGTAACGGGTGTGGAAGTTCCGTCTTTCTCGGGATCGATATAGTGCGGCTGATTCGCGCACCCCGTATACATACCCATCAACCCGACCAGTGCCAGACTGATCCAACTTTTTCTCGTCATCTTTTTCCCCTTTCTTTTATCTTTTTTTGTATTTTAGCCTAAATTGCTTTTTTTATTTAAATTCCGCCACGGAGATGATCGGTTTATCCCCTTTTCTGGCGATCCGCACGAAAACGACATAATTGCGTTTGCTTTTACTTTTGAGCGTATAGATCGTTTTGCCGCCGGCCCGGATGGCAATCTTTCCTCCCGAACGGACTCTCGCCACCTGAAAATCCTTGGGCAGAGAGTCCCAGATACGAAGATCGGCGCGATTCATGGTGGCCTGGTACGCCACACCCGCCAACGCACCAAACCATCCGAAGTGATCCTGCAACTGTTTCTGAATAATCGCCTGGGTGACGGTACGGGCGATCGCCCGGGTCACCACCATGTCGAAACGTTTTTTGAACTCCGCCTTGACAATCCGGTCCATACTGGTGATACGCCCCGTTTTGTAACGCCGTTTCCCTTTGCGAATCTCCAGATCCCGGTAAGCGTATTTGCGCATTTTCAGTGTCGGCAGAGCGATTTTGGTATAGGCGATATTGCTGCTGACCAGAAAGAGCGGAATGTTGAACGCGAGTTCCTCTTTGATCGGCCCTTCACCGTTGAAAAAAACCACCCAGGTATAGTGACGCGGATACCGTTTGCGTCCCCGGCGCTTGGCGGCAATGGCCAGGCGCAGATCACGTTTGACAATTCCCGCCCCTTTTTCCAGTTTGCGGATCATCCCGTAGGCCTCTTTCCACCTCTCCTCGGCCTTGCGGTAATCATGGACGTTATAAAAATAGAGCCCCGCCATATAGGTGCTGAACGGGTTGACAAAATCGCGATAGGGACGGAAAGCGAACAGGTTGGAGTAACGCTTTTCGATCTCGCTACGCGTCTTTTTGTTGCGAATCGTCTTTTTATACTCTTTGGTCGACCCTTTGGCGCCCTTTTTCTTCAGTTTCTCCTGCTGCTCTTTCTTGATCTTTTTTTTGGTCTGCTGAATCTCTTTCGCGAAGAAACTCTTCGCCCTGTCCTGCCGAACCATCGCCCGGTTGAACTCGACCCTCGCGTTGGCGAAATCTCCCAACAGCATAAAATCGATGCCCTTGAACGTGTTGACCATGATCTTTTCGTAGATTCGTGGACGGTAATCCATAAATGTGTCATTTGCCAGCAAAGAGGCGACCGAAGCGGCAAATTTGCCTGCCAAAATCTCTTCGTCATATGTTTTGATCAACTTCTCGGAGATATCGAAAATCTCGGTGCTTCGCCTAAAACGTTTCTCGTCAAACGCCGCCGTACCCGCCTTGTAGGTCCATAAAAGATCGTCGGTCTCGTTATCGTCCAGAATTTCCACCCGTTTGTCATGCGGCGTCAATGTTTTGGTGGCGTTCGCGTCGGTACTGTTGGTGTCTTTTTTATGTACATGGGAAGAGAAGGATTTGCCGAGGGTCTTGACGCCGTTTTTCAAGCCTGCGGCGCAACCGGTAAAAATCAATATTCCGACCATCCCCGTCAACAGGGGCATGCCTATTATTTTTAAATAGTTTCTCATAAAAACACCCTACTATTCAGTTTTCAGGCATTTTATTGGGTTGCGGTTTAATTATGGATTAATCCCGCATCCAGACAGATGACTTCCCGCTGCAACGCGATGCCAAATTTCTCGTAAACCCGGCTCTCCGCCGTCTGCAACAACCGTATCGCCTCCTCAAAGGTCCCACCCCCAAGGTTCACCAGGAAATTGGCATGGCGCTCGCTAAAGGCCATACCGCCCAGACGATACCCCTTGAGGCCGACCGCTTCGATAAGCCGACCCGCGTAATCGCCCGGCGGGTTTTTGAAAGCGCTCCCGGCACTGGGCTCTTTGGGCTGGTTGGCCCGCAAGGCGTTCAGGGCCCCGGCCAACGCCTCGTCAAACCCCCTTTTGACCTCAAAAGCCGCCGCGTAGACCGCTCCCGGTAGATCGGCATAGCGGTAGCCGTAGGAGAGCGCCCCTTTTTCTATGCGTCCCGCGTCGGTCTCTACCCAAAGAAGCCGATTGAAGGTCTCATGCGCTTTGACCCCGGCGTTCATGGCTACCATACCTCCCAGGGTGCCGGGCAGTTTGGCCACGAACTCAAACCCGCCAAGATCATGCTTTTTGCAAAAAGAGAGTATGCGCCCCGTGGGCGTGGCGGCACCTATGATCAGTTGTTCACCTTCCAGGCGGCAGCAGGAGAAATCTTTGCCCAGCATCGCCAACGGCGGCGGATGGGGGCCGATAAGCAGGTTGTTGGCGCCGCCTACAAGAAAGTGCCCCTCCGGTACCCGCTCACCCCGCTCCACCACCCGCACTTTTGCAACGGGGCCGATACGGATGGAGCTGTAGCGGGCAAAATCGACGGTACGGGTTTTCATCTAAAACGCGAACTGTTTGATCAGATCGAACATCCGGGTGGTAAAGTCGATCATCTGGTTCATCATCCAGGGCATCGTCATAATCATCACCACCGCCACGATCAGGATTTTGGGAATGAAGCTAAGCGTCATCTCATTGATCTGGGTGGTCGCCTGAAAGATGGAGATGGCCAGCCCCGCGATGAGCCCGGCCAGCAGCATGGGCAAAGAGAGAATCAGCGCCAGCTTCAACGTCTCCACCCCCAACGCGACAAATTGCGCTTCCACCTATTGACCTCCTTCGGAGGCAGTGAATAGTGAATAGTGAAAAGTGAAAAGTTGAGAAAGAGCGCCACACTCCTTTCTGTTTTGTATCCGGCACTTTTCTCTTTTCACTATTAACTTTTCACTTCTCATCCGTTCCTCGCCTCTTCATACTCCAAGGGAATCAGAAAATCCTCCGCCCTGATCAAGCCGTCGTAAAAACCGTGTTCATAACCGATGCGAAAGAGGGTATCGAGCGCTTGCAGTCGGGTTTCATCCATCGTGACGCTCTTGGCGTTGGCGTAAAGATCGAGGTAGGTCTCCAGTGTCTGGGCGTCAATACGCACCAGGTTGCGCTCCAACAGCATCTTCGCCAGCAAAGGGCGGTGGCGGTCGGCCACCTCCACCGCTTGGGTCAGCGCCTTTTCGACGGCGACAGCGCGGTGCAGCGGTATGGAGCGGCGCAGAGCCATCCCCCCGAGCGGCAGGGGCAGACCGCCGCCGCTAAGTTCTTGCCAGATATCCCAGATCTCGCGCTCCACCTCCAGGCTCTCGTCAAAGTCAAGAATACTCTCATGAATCAGCACCCCGGCGTGCACCTCGCCGCTGAGCACCGCCGCTTCGATATCCAGAAAGTTTTTATAGACAATCCGGGCCTCGGGATAGGCGATACGAAAGAGCATGGCGTTGGTGGTATGACGACCGGAGAGGGCTACTTTGAAATTTTTACGAAGGCGCGCACCCTTTTTTTTGATCAGCTTGGGGCCGTACCCCTCGCCAAAACTCACCGCCGTGCGAAGCAGGGCGTAATCCTCGCGGATTTTGGGATAGAGCGCGAAACTGATGGCGCTCACATCATACACCCCCTCCAGGGCCGCTTCGTTGAGCGTCTCGATATCCAGCGCCTTGTTCTCAAAGGGCACCGGCGGCGTCACCCAACCGAACTTCACGGCATAATACATGAAAATATCGTCGGCATCGGGAGAGTGGGCGACGGTAATGGGGTTTGGACGGCTCACGACGGGGTATCTCCTCGTTTTTGGCTTCATTTTATCTCAAAGGTGATAAAATATCTCTAATTTCACATTTGAGGACAGTTATGGGTATGGATCCAAACAAGCAAAAAGCGCTGGATATGGCGATCAAGCAGATCGACAAGGCGTTTGGCAAAGGGGCGCTGGTACGGCTTGGCGACAAAGAGATCGAACCGATCGAAGCCATCAGTACCGGGTCGCTGGGGCTGGATATGGCCCTGGGGATCGGCGGCGTGCCCAAAGGGCGCATTATTGAAGTCTACGGCCCTGAGAGCTCCGGTAAAACCACGCTGGCGCTACAGGTGATTGCCGAAGCGCAGAAAGAGGGGAGCGTGTGCGCCTTTATCGACGCCGAACACGCCCTGGACGTGCGCTACGCCAAGAATCTGGGGGTAGATGTGGAAAACCTTTTGGTCAGCCAGCCCGACTTTGGCGAACAGGCGCTTGACATTGTCGAAACCGTCGCCCGAAGCGGCGCGGTGGACGTCATTGTGGTTGACTCGGTGGCGGCGCTTACGCCCAAAAGCGAGATCGAGGGCGACATGGGCGACACCCACGTGGGACTTCAGGCACGCCTGATGAGCCAGGCGCTCAGAAAGCTCACCGGTGTTTTGCATAAGATGCACACCACCGTCATCTTCATCAACCAGATCCGCATGAAGATCGGCACCATGGGTTACGGCAGTCCCGAAACCACCACCGGCGGCAACGCCCTGAAATTCTACGCCTCGGTCCGTATCGACGTGCGGCGCATCGCCACCCTCAAGCAGGGCGACAACCAGATCGGCAACCGGGTGCGGGCCAAAGTGGTCAAAAACAAGGTCGCGCCCCCTTTCCGTCAGGCCGAATTTGACATTATGTTCGGTGAGGGGATCAGCAAAGAGGGCGAGATTATCGATTACGGCGTCAAACTCGACATTATCGACAAATCGGGGGCGTGGTTCAGCTACAAAGAGACCAAGCTGGGCCAGGGACGTGAAAACGCCAAACAGACCCTCAAGGACAACCCCGAGCTGGCCGAGCAGATCGAAAACGAGATCAAGCAGGCCCTGGGCATCGGTACGACGATGCTGGAGATGAGCGAAGAGGAGATCGCCGCCAGCGGCGACGACAACTGACAACCAACCAATCAAAGGAGAGAGTGATGGTATTTATCGATGACATCAAAGCCGACGAGGTAATGGACAGCCGGGGCAACCCCACCGTACGCGCCACCGTGCGCCTTAGCGACGGCACCGTCGCCGACGCCATCGTGCCCAGCGGCGCCAGCACCGGCAAACGGGAAGCCCTGGAGCTGCGTGACGGGGGCGACCGCTACATGGGCAAAGGAGTGCTGACCGCCTGCGAAAACGTCAATGTCAAAATCGCCGACGAACTGGTGGGGCTTTCCCCTTTCAACCAGAGTGAAGTGGACGCGATCATGAAAGAGATCGACGGCACCGACAACTACGGCAACCTGGGCGCCAACGCGGTACTGGGTGTTTCCATGGCCGTCGCCCGCGCCGCGGCCATGAGCCTGAAGATGCCGCTTTACCGGTATCTCGGCGGCGCCAACGCCCTGGTGATGCCGGTACCCATGCTCAACATCATCAACGGCGGCAGCCACGCCGACAACAGCGTGGACTTTCAAGAATACATGATCATGCCCACCGGCTTTGACGACTTCTCCGAAGCGCTCAGGGCCAGCGCCGAGGTCTACCACAATCTCAAAAAGATCCTGGGCGAGATGGGCCATGCCACGGCGCTGGGGGATGAGGGCGGTTTTGCCCCCAACCTCTCCAGCAACGAAGAACCCATCGAAGTGATCATGAAAGCGATCGAAAAAGCGGGCTACAAACCGGGCGAGCAGGTGGCCATCGCCCTGGATGTGGCCAGCAGTGAGCTGGTAGCGGAAGGCGGTTACCGCCTGGAGAGCGAAAACCGCACGCTCAGCAGTGAAGAGCTGGTAGAGTATTATGAGCAGCTTATCGCCAAATACCCCATCGTCAGCATCGAAGACGGCCTGAGCGAAGATGACTGGGAGGGCTGGAAAGTGCTCACCGAGCGTCTGGGATCCAAAGTGCAACTGGTCGGCGACGACCTGTTTGTCACCAACGCCGCCATTCTGGCCGAAGGAATCGAAAAGGGCATCGCCAACTCGATTCTCATCAAACCCAACCAGATCGGATCGGTCTCCGAAACGATGCAGACCGTCCGCCTGGCCCAACGCAACGGCTACACCTGTGTCATGAGTCACCGTTCCGGCGAGAGCGAAGACAGCTTTATCGCCGACTTTGCCGTAGCCCTTGGTACCGGGCAGATCAAAACCGGCTCCACCGCCCGCAGCGAGCGGATCGCCAAATACAACCGCCTGCTGGCCATTGAGCGGGAGCTGGGCTACTTTGAGTACCTGGGACGGGAGCTCTTCGGCTGATGACCCCCCAGGATCTCTTTCCCCGAAAACGGCGACTGCCCGTCGCCCTTTTCGGCTTTCCGCTCAAACATCTGGCCGTCGCCCTGGCGGCAGTCGTGGGGCTGGGGATCTATATGAGTATGTTGCTCTTCGGGCCCGACTCTCTGACCGTGCTACTAAGGCTTGAAGAGGAGCATGCCGCCTACAGCCGTTATATCAAACAGCTCAAAGACCAGAACGCCAAATTGCAAAAAGAGTTCTTTGAACTCAAGCAGTTGGAGCCCGACTCATGAGGCGCTTCATCCTTTTGCTCATATTGCCCACACTCTGGCTTGGCGCCAGGGACAACCCCTTCCGCCCCGTCATCGATACGACCGTCCTGCCGGAGCCCACCAACCGCCCCGCCTCCATTCCCCCTTTTCAAGGGCTCTCCATTACCCTCCCTTCCGACGCCAGGGTACTCAAAGGCGTAACCCTGCGTTATCAAAACGTGGAGGGGGCCGTCAAAAGCGTCACCTATGATCTCAACGGCTCCGTCGATTGGCATATACCTTTGTATCTTGCGCCCCGAAAGAGTTTCAAAAACGACTCAGCCGGAAAAGATACGATCCTACGTTACGCGCCTCTTGCTTTTGTCTCGTTGCAACTGGAGCCCAAAGCGGTCTATATTCGAACCCGGGATGCCAAAATCCGCGCGTTTCATTTGAGCGATCCCTTTAAAATCGCCGTCGACTTCAAGCGAACCGCCCGCTTTCTAACCAAACACAAAACCCTCAACACCCCGCCCTACAAAGCCGTGGATATCGGCAACCACGGTCACTACTACCGGGTGGTGGTCACTTTTGACGCCCCTTACCGCTATACCTTGCAAAAAACACCCGACGGTTATGTTATCCGACTGCGCTGAAAACCTGGTGCTCATCGGCTTTATGGGGGCGGGCAAGAGCACGGTAGGCCGACTGCTGGCCAAAGAGACCGGGCGCTACTTTTTAGATGCCGACGCGCTGATTGAAAGCGCCCAGGGACGCCCCATCCCCTCTATTTTCAAAGAAAACGGCGAAACCTTCTTCCGTTCACTGGAAAGGGAGAGCGCCGAATGGCTGGCCCGCTGCGTCAGGGGAAGCGTCATCTCCACCGGCGGCGGTATGCCGGCGGTGGTTGAGCGACTGCACGCCATGGGAAGGGTGATCTACCTGCAGTTGCCCTTTGAGGAGATTATGGCCCGCCTCGGTCCCGAAGAGAGGGCCAAACGCCCCCTTTTTCAAAACCCCGACAAAGCCCGCGCGCTTTACGAAACACGCCGCGCGCTCTATGAACGACAGGCCGACATCATCCTTGACGCCCGCATGAGTCCCCGCGCCATTGTAGAAGCCGTTTTGCGTCAGCTCGACTGACACGCCTCCTTGGTGGCTGAAGGGGCCAGCAGTTTAATGGCCGTCATGGCTGTCACCACTTCTATGATACTGGCCAACACCAACGCCTCAAACTGCCCCTTGTCAATACTGCCGGCGTGAAACGCCAGGGTCGCCACGGCAATCAGCAGTGTCAGGGGCATGGCGTGCGAAAGGGCAATCAGCAGAGCGTTGCGTACCCCGCACATGGGCACGAAAGCGGCGGAAGCCAGGATACGGACCGTAAACATCACCGCCGCCACGATCAACGCCAACACCACCACCCCCGTCTGGCCGAAAGCCTCAAACGGCAGGGTGCTTCCGACAAAAATAAAGAAAATAGGAATCAAAAACCCAAATCCGAAACTGGAGATTTTCTGCTCCAGATCCACTTTATGAGAGAAGAAAGTGGCGATAAACATCCCGGCGATAAAGGCCCCGAAAGCCAGCTCCAGCC
>JAADEJ010000030.1 GCA_013153475.1 Campylobacterota bacterium | reverse complement strand
GAAGTCCCGACTTCGACGAGGTCAAAAAACGGCTCAAAGCCCCCGTGATCTTTGACGGCAGAAACCAGTACAACCCCCTTCTCATGGCCAATAAAGGGTTTGAGTACCATCAGATCGGGGTGCCCGATCCGCTCCTTTCAACCCGAAAGGATTAACCGGTGCCCAAGCTCTCCGTCGTTATCCCCGTTATGAATGAAGAGGCCAATATCGCGCCGCTCTTTGAAGCGGTGCGTCAGGCGCTTGAAGGCATTGACTATGAGCTTATTATGGTCGATGACGGCTCTACCGACGGCACGGTTGAAACCATGAAAAAACTGGCCGACGAACGGACGAAAATTTTGGTTTTCAACCGAAATTTCGGTCAAACCACCGCCATGGCCGCCGGTATCGAGGAGGCCGGGGGAGAGCTGATCGTGACCCTTGACGGCGACTTGCAAAACGATCCCGCCGATATTCCCATGATGATCGAAAAGCTTGAGAAAGAGGGGTGGGACCTGGTAGCCGGACGCCGTGCCAAGCGCCAGGACGGGATGTTTTTGCGAAAGATTCCCAGCAAAATCGCCAACGCTCTTATTCGCAAGACCACGGGAGTCTACCTAAGAGACTACGGCTGTACCCTCAAGGTTTTTCGCGCCGACGTGGCCAAAAACCTGGGGCTCTACGGCGAACTGCACCGCTTTATTCCCGTTTTGGCCAAGATGTACGGGGCCAAAATTACCGAAGTGGATGTGCGGCACCACCCCCGTATTCACGGGGAGAGCAAATACGGCCTGGGTCGCACGTTCCGGGTGATCAGCGATCTTTTGCTCATGCTCTTTATGCAAAAATACCGCACCAAGCCGATGCACCTATTTGGCACGCTGGGCATCCCGATGCTCGGCATCGGCGTGCTGATTGACCTCTATCTTTTTTTGGTAAAAATCACCGGTCACAATATCGGCCACCGCCCTTTGCTGACTTTGGGTATGCTGTTGACGCTGGGCGGCATTCAGCTCATTACCGCCGGCTTCATTGCCGAACTGATCATGCGAACCTATTTTGAGTCCCAGAACAAAAAGCCGTATACCGTCAAAGAGATCTATGTCGGACAATCTCGCCAGGAGGCTTAAACTCCTGCTCAAACTGGCCTTCACGGCCGGGGCGCTCTGGTATGTTTTGGCCAAAATCGACACCCGTATCCTCATGCAGACCCTTCAGCGCGCGGAGTGGGGGTGGATGCTTCTTGGCCTGCTTTTTTTCAACCTCTCCAAAATCGCCAGCGCGTGGCGGCTCAATCTTTTGTTTGAGGCCATCGGTTTACGACTCTCAAACCTCTACAATCTCAAACTCTATTACGTCGGTATGTTTTACAACCTCTTTCTGCCCGGCGGCATCGGTGGGGACGGGTACAAAATGTTTCTGCTGAACCGACACAAAAAGATCGCGGTCAAATCGCTCTTTTCCGCCCTGCTGTACGACCGCCTCAGCGGTCTGACGGCCCTTCTTTTTTACGCCCTGCTTCTTTTTTACGCCAGCGACTATACCCGCTATCTGGGTCCCTTTGGCGGTCAGATAGCACTGATAACGGCCATTTTGGTTTTTCCCGTCGCCTACATCGCCACGGCCCGCTTTTTCAAAGCCTTTGTCCACGCGTTTTTGCCGCTGATGGGGTGGGGGCTGGCGGTGCAGGCCCTGCAGATCGCCAGCGCCCTGTGCCTGCTGGCGGCTCTTGGCATAGGTGAATACCGGTTGGAGTACCTGACCCTCTTTCTGCTCTCCAGCGTGGCGGCGGTTTTGCCCCTTAGCGTGGGCGGGGTAGGGGTGAGAGAGCTGACGTTTCTGTACGGTTTGCAGGCCATCGGCCAACCGCCGGAAGAGGGCGTGACCTTTTCGTTTCTATTCTTTCTCGTTACGCTTGTTTCCTCCCTGGGGGGACTCGCTTTTGTGAAAAACATTGCGCGCACCAAGGAGCCCAACCCATGAAAAAACTCGCTTTCCTTTCACTTGACGACCATGCCGAACACGCCCTAAAAATGGCCGAACTCTCCGCCAAAACCCTTCAACTTACCGCCGTGGATGAGAAGGTAAACGAGGGGGTGATCCCCGTGCTCATCGCCACAGAGTCCCAAAGCCTTGAAACGGCCGCCCGCCTGGCCCGACAGCGCCAAGGCCGACGACTCTTTTTGCTTTTTCCCGAACCGTCCGCCGAAAAGCGCCTGCCTGAAGCCCTCTACGCCGAGCACGTCACACTCATTCCCGTGCAGGTTGACTCTTTGGCCGCCTTTGCCTTCTCCCATGTCATCAAAACCCTGGAACTGCTCTTTTTGGAGTTTTCACCCGACGATTTCAACCTGGGGGACGAAAACTATTTCGCGTCGCTCAAAGGCGGGCTTTTCCACCGCTTTTTCCATGTGGAGGGCCGCCACCTCAAAGAGGCGGTACTGCGCATGGCCCACAGGGTACGCTCCCGGCGTATACGCGAAGGGGTGGCCTATGTGATCCGCGTGCCGGCCAACACCGCGCTTTTCGCGTTGGATGAGGCGCTGGACGTGCTGGAGATCGCCGTGCCGCCGGAGCGGCCCATCCACTTTGCCATCCGCTTTGACAAAGAGAGCCAGACGGCGGTGCGCATCAGTGCGCTCATCGCCACGCCCGAGCATGCCTCCTCCGACCTGCAAAGCCGCATTGACGCCCAACCCACCTACATGGGCAAACTGGCGACCATCGTGGACGCGTACGCTTTTAGAGAGATTGATGAGAAAGAGATGGAAAATCTCTGCCGTGACAACGGCCTGGAACCCGACGACGCCGAACGTTTTTATGACCTTATTTACGGCCGTCCCGAAGAGACCGCCGAGCTTATCCGCGCCCTGCGCGCCACGCCGTCCAAAGCGGGCAGGGAAGAGCTGATCGCCCAAAAGCTGGCGGAAGCCTTTTTGGATGTACGTATTCTGGAAGAGCTGGCCGGCCTTTTTGGACTCTCGGCCGAGGCAATTTTACAACGTTCAGAAGTGTTGAAAAAGCAAAAAAGCGAACCTTTCGCTGAAAGATTAGCCCCGCGTTAAAAGCCCTGTTTTGCGTCAATAGACTATAATTAAGCAAAAAAGGATAGACATGAGACCCTATAAAGTGCTCATTGCCCTGCTGACCGGCGTACTGCTCTTTGCCGGCTGTAGCAACAAAGTGGAAGAAAAACCTGTCGTCAAAATCGAAAAGGGTAACATCGCCCCCGCCATTGTTGTGGGCAAACCTTTCCCCAAAGAGACGCTGACCGACCAGTTTGGCAAAAAGGGCGGCGTAACGGATGATACGAAAAAGGTGATTCTGGTTTTCGGCAAAGCCACGGGCCACCTTGTCAAAGAGTTTTTAAATACCAAGCCCGCCGACTATCTTGCCGTCAAACACACCGTCTTCATTGCCGATGTCAGCGGAATGCCTTCGCTTATTCTGAAATATGTGGCCCTGCCCGATCTGCAAAAGCACCGCTATCCCATCTATCTCATTACCGACAAAGGGGCCTCCAAAAGCTATAAAAACGACCGCTACGCCGACTTTATCATGGTGGTGGATTTGGACGATAACGGCATAGTGGAAAAGGCCGAGTTCGTCACCACCGCCAAAGACCTGGAAAAAGCCATCGACTAAAGTACAATCTCCAGGCCGTCTTCGGCCACCGTCACCTCACCCCCAAAGGGGAGGGCGGCGGCTTTTCTTAACGCTTCCGTCCCCTCTACAAAGTCGTATCTCGCGCTAATATGTGTTAGTATCAATCTTTTAACGCCCATGGCTTTGGCTGATTGGCCCAGCTCTTTGGCCGTGGTATGCCCGTAGGTTTTGGCCAGCCTTTTCTCTTTTGCCCCGCCCAGATAGGTGGCCTCATGCACCATCACGTCAAACGGGGCATAGGGCGCAAAAAGCATGGGATTTTGGTTATCACCCCCTATGGCCAACCGCTTGCCGGGCAGGGGAGGGCCAAGCAGGCTTTTGCCGTCAATCACGCGACCGTCAGAAAGTCGCACGCGCTCTGCCCGCTTGAGCCTGCCGTAAACGGGCCCCGGCTCAATGCCCAGGGCTTTGGCTTTTTGCACATCCAACCGGCCCGGGCGGGCGGGAAAATCTATGACAAATCCCAGCGTAGGCACCGTATGGGCCATTGAGAGGGCTCTGATGCGAAAATCGGGCCAATTCGCCTCAAAACCGGGGCCGATCTCCTCAATTTTGAGCGCATAGGGTAGGCGCGAATGGGAAAGTCGCAAAAGGGTGCTCACCGCTTCTTTACTGCCTTTGGGGCCAAAGAGATGTAATGGGGTTACAGCCCCGCTCATGGCCCTGGATGCCAGCAGGCCAAAAAGCCCGTAAAAGTGGTCGCCGTGCAGGTGGGTAATAAAAACCCTTTCTAAATGGTAGATGGAGAGCCGGGAGGCAAGCACGCGGTGCTGGGTGCCCTCACCGCAGTCAAAAAGGGTCCACGCCTTTGCGTTTTGGCCAACCAGCGCCGTGGCCGAAACGTTTCTGCGCCTTGTCGGCACGCCGGCGGAGGTGCCCAGAAAAAGAAGCGAATGGCTCATGATGACTCTTTGGCGATCTCATCCATCACCCCGGCCGCCTCTTTGAGACGCTCCTTGTCAAAATGGGTGTAGATGCGCGACGTATCCAGACTGGCGTGGCCCAAAGCCTCCTGCACCAGTACCAGATCCTTTTTTTTAAGATAGAGGAGGGTGGCGAAGGTGTGACGCAACATATGGGCGCCGTTTTTTTCTTTGCGTATCCCCGCGCTCATCAAAATCTTCTCCACCGTCCGGCTCACATAGGCCTGCGTGAGGGGCGTGCCCTTTTTGTTGCAAAAGAGCAGGGCGCTGTTACACGGCTTGATAGCCAGCCATTCGCGTAAATATGATTGAATATGAGACCGGCGTATCATCACCACGCGGGCCTTGTTGCCTTTGCCCGTGATGCGAATAAGGTAGACATCGCCTTCGGGTATCAGATCTTTTTCACCCAACTGCAAGGCTTCACCCACGCGGATGCCGGTAAAGAGTATCAGTTTGATCAGCAGACGGTTGCGCACGGCCACGTCGGCGCGAAAAGGGTAGGTCTCAATGGCCTGCAAAAAGCGCTCCACCTCGCTCTCTTGCATATACGCGGGCAGTTTGGTACCGCTTTTTCCCCGCAAACCGCCCCAGTTTTTGAGCTCTATGCCAAAATGGTGGGCCGTGCCGTCGTCGTCGCCGTTTTGCTTGTCGATATAGCCGAAAAAGTTGATCATGGCAATGCGATAGTTCTTTTTGGTCGCGTCCGACAGGCCCGCGGTGGCGGAGGCCAGAAAGTCGCTGATAAGCTCCTCATCGATCTCACGCATACTCGCCAACCCCAAAGCGCTCAAATAGCCGTAAAGCTTTTCCAGGGGTTTGTAGTAGGTATTGATGCCGATAAGTCCCGCGTTGCGCGCCTTTTTGGCCAAAAGAGCCAGCTCATCCATCGTCTTGGCGCTTATGCGCAATCTGCCGATCACCTCCGCCAACGCCTTGGGGTCTTTGACCTGACGATTGGAGAGCGAATTGAGCTTGGAGTGAAGGTAGCGGCTCATCCAAAAGAGCAACGTTGTCTCAAACGAATCGGTAAAGTCCAGGGGGTAACGCACCGAGATCCTTTTGTTATAAAAGTATTGAAAACTATAATTTTCAAACTATATTTTATCACCCCTCTTATAAAAGGAATCTTGCGAAACCCAATATGAACAAACGATCATATTTGCCTTTATATGAAATTAACGACCGTTCAGTTATACTGCCATAAAAAGAACGTTTGTTCATACGCAAAAGAACAACTGTTCATGTTTAGCAAATCCCCTATTTCAGGAGTTTTCAAAGATGCCAAAGCAGGAAAACACGAAGCAAAAAATTGTGGAAGCCGCCATTGACCTGATTGCCGAACAGGGCTACAAAGGGGCATCGGTCCGTAAGATCGCCAGGGCCGTCGGCATTAGAGAGAGCGCCATCTACAACCACTACGAAAACAAAGAGGCCATCTTAAAAAGCATCATCGGCCAGATCTTCGAGACCCCTTTTGAGATGA
>JAADEJ010000025.1 GCA_013153475.1 Campylobacterota bacterium | reverse complement strand
TAAAGCGTGCATCCTTTGGTGCCGGGCTGGCAGACGATACCCAGCAGATCGCACCATTCGCCTTTTTGATGAGAACAGGTCCAACCCATGGCGACTCCTTTTTGGCCTATTTTACCAAACTACCGTCCCACGGCCCGATCCAGGTTGGCCAGGGCGGTAAAGAAGGCGTAAATATCGATCACTAGCGCCGCTTCGGCGTCGATGTGGCCCTGGCGGGCCTGTTGGAGTTCGATAAAGTCGGCCAGGCCGTTTTCGTAACGCTTTTGGGCCTGGTGAAACTTCTCTTTGGCCGCGGCGGCCACTTTGGTAGCCAGCCGTACCCGCTCATAAGCCTTTTGCGTCAGCGTATAGGCGTCGGCGACCTGCTGGCGGACGGTGAGCTTTTGTCGCAAACACGCGGCGGCGCTCTTTTGGCTTTGGGCGAGGGCTTGTCGGTAACGGGCGTCTCGCGCCCCTCCTTCGTAAAGATTCCAGCGCAGCGTCACCAATCCCCTGGCCTGCCGGTCGGGAAACGCGGCTTTAAAGGCGTCGTCGTTGACGTGGTTGAGGGTATAGTCGCCTTCCAGAGCCAGGCGCGGATAGTAGGCCCCTTTGGCCTCTTTGACGGCGGCCAGGGCGCTTTGGCGCCGCAGGCGACAGGCCAAAAGATCGGGCCGGTGGGCGTAGGCGTAGGCCTCCAGCTCTTTGAGGCTTTGGGCGGGGCGTGAAGAGAGGGTGGCGTTGGCGTCGAGCCTGGGCGTTAGAATTTCGTACCCTTTCGCTTCGGCGTCCACGCCGATTTCGCGGGCCAGTTCGTAACCGGCGCGTAGGTAGTCGTAGCGGGTGTCGCCGAGCCGCTTTTGGGCCTGCAGGAGATTGACTTCGGCGTCGGTGACGTCGATCTTGGTGCGAATGCCCGCCTCAAAGTAGCGTTGGGCGCGGTAGAGCTGTTTTTCATTGAGCCGTACGTCCTCTTCGGCCACGGCGATGAGGTGTTTGGCCTGCAGTAGGCGATAATAGGCCGATTTGACGCGAAAGATTTTATCCAAAACCGCCTGTTTCAGGTCGGCTTCGGCCGCTTCGCTTTGCTTTTGGGTCGCTTCGATGAGGCTGTCACTTCGGCCAAAGTCGTAAAGTAGCTGGCTGGCGCCCAGGGTGCCGGTAACAAGCGCGGTAGAGAGGGTGTCGTCGATGCGATTCATTACGCCGCCCGCGCCGCCTTGGAGGGTTACGGCCGGTTTTTGGGCGCTACGACTCTCTTGCCACTTTACCAGCGAGGCGTTCAGATCGGCCCGATAAAGGGCCAGGTCGGGGCTCTGTTTTAGCGCCAGGGCAATAAGGTCGTCCAGGCTAAGGTACTTGGGCGCGCCAAACGCCGACATAGCGATCAGCAGGGCAATCAACGCTCTCATGCTTCCTCCTTGGGCAGACCGAATCCCAGCCGCTCGCGTATCGACTGCAAGATGACAAATAGCACCGGCACCAGCAGGGTGCTGACAAACGTGGCCGCTACCATGCCCCCCAGCAGGGCCAGACCGATGGAGCGTTGCGTCAGCGCACCGGCGCCCGTGGTGAAAGCGAGGGGCAAAATACCGAACAGAAACGAAAGAATCGTCATCATAATGGCCCGAAAACGCAGACGGCCGGCATTGACGGCGGCTTGGACGACGCTTTGGCCCTTTTCTCGAAGCTCCTTGGCGAATTCGACGATCAAGATGGCGTTTTTGGACGCCAGGGCAATCAGCAGGACCAATCCGACCTGGGCGTAGACGTTAAGCGGCAGTCCCGCCAGCCGCAGGGCCAAGACGGCGCCGATCATGACGATGGGCACCGAAAGCAGGATCATCAGCGGTAAAACCCAGCTTTCGTATTGGGCCGCCAAAACCAGGTAAACCACCAGCGTCACGAACGCAAAAAGATAGATCTGCGCGTTGCCCGCGAGTCTTTCTTGGTAACTCATGCCCGACCACTCAAACCCGTAGCCTTGGGGCAGGACCCGCTTGGCGATCTCCTCCATCGCCGCCATCGCTTCGCCGGAGCTATATCCCGGGGCCGCGTTGCCGGTAATCTGCACGGCGCGATAGAGGTTGTAGTGGGTAAGATTTTGAGGCCCCAGACTTTGGCGAACGGTTACCAGCGCGCTTACCGGAACCATCTTGCCGTAAACGCTTTTGACAAAGAGTTTGCCAATATCGCCCTTTTGGCTGCGAAAGTCGGCGTCGGCTTGCACGAAGACCCGAAAGACCTTGCCGAATTTGGTAAAGTCGTTGATATAGACCGAACCCAAATAGGCCTGCAACGTGACAAAAAGCTCGGAAACGTCCACCCCCAGCGTCGCCGCCTTTTGGCGGTCGATGTCGATGATATAGGTGGGATAGGCGGTGTTGAAGGTGGTAAAGGCGCGGCCGATGCGGGGATCTTGGTTGGCAGTGGCGATGAGGCGTCTTACGTGGCCCATGAAGGTATCAAGATCGCCCGAGAGGTAGTCTTGGACCCGAAAGTCAAAGCCCCCCACACTGCCAAGACCCGGAATGCCTGGCAGGTTGAAGGCGGCGATGCGGGCCTTTTCGTACTTGGCTCCCAGCCGATTGATCCGATCGATGATCGCCTCGACCTTTTGGGCGGGATCTTTGCGCTCGCTCCAGGGTTTAAGCGCCACAAAAAGCACGCCCGCACTCGGATCGAGCATCCCCGAGATGGCGTTAAAGCCGTCCACGGCGATGGTGTCGGCCACGCCGGGAATTTGGGCCACCTCTTCGGCCAGCTTTTTGCGCACCCCTTCGGTCTGCTCGATCGCACTGCCGGGGCGGAGGGTAATGGAGACGATGAGCGCCCCTTTGTCTTCGGAGGGTACGAAAGCGGTGGGGGTGTGGGCAAAGAGCCAATAGACCGCGCCAAGCAGTGCAAAAAAGCCTACCATCACCGTTTTGCGCCACGCGATCAGCGTGCCGACGAGTTTGGCGTAGCCTTCGGTCAGACGCGAAAAAAGCGCTTCGAATATCTCGAAAAACCGGGGCTTTTTGGCCCCCTCTTTTTGGCGGCGGATCATGATGGCGCTAAGCGCGGGCGAGAGCGTAAGGGCGTTGAGCGAGGAGATGATGACGGCAAAGGAGATGGTGAGCGCAAACTGCTGATAGAGCGAACCGGTGATCCCCGGCATCATCGAAACGGGCACGAAGACCGCCACCAAAACCAGCGTCGTGGCGATAATGGGGCCGATGAGCTCCACCATCGCCTTTTTGACCACTTCGCGAATGGGGAGCTCCGGCTCTTTTTGCATGATGACCTCGACGTTTTCGACCACCAAGATCACGTCGTCCACGACGATGCCGATGGCCAAAATCAGCCCAAAAAGGGTCAAAAAGTTGATCGAAAAGCCGGGGGCCAGTTTCATGGCCGCAAAGGCGCCGATGAGCGAGACGGGGATGGCCACCGAGGCGATGACGGTGGGGCGCCACGATTGAAGGAAGATATAGATGATCACGATTACCAGCAAAATCGCGATCAGCAGGTTTTGGACCACGTTGTCGATGGCCACCTCCACGTAGCGGGTGGTATCGTAGGGGATCTGGTAGGTGACCCCTTCGGGGAAGCGGGCTTTGAGGCGCTCCATCACTTCGCCCACCTTTTTGCGGATCTCCAGGGCGTTGGAGCCCGGAAGCTGATAGATGCCGATCATGCCGGTGGGGCGGTTGTTCAAGACCGCGTTCCAGTCGTACTTTTCGGCTCCCAGCTCTACTCTGGCTACGTCTTTGAGATAGACAAGGCGATTTTTGTCGTGGCGAACGACGATATGCTCAAACCCTTTTACGGTATCCAGGCGCCCCTTGGTGGTGAGGGTAAACTCCAGCAGTTGGCCCTTGGGAGCGGGGGCGGCGCCGATTTTGCCCAGGGCCGCCTGGCGGTTTTGGGCCCGTACGGCGGCGATCACTTCGGCGGGCGAGATGCCTAGGGATTTGAGTTTGTCGGGATTAAGCCAGATGCGCATGGCGTAGCGTTTGGCCCCCATGATCTCCGCCTTGCCCACGCCGGGAATTCGTTTTAGCTCGTCCAGGATATTGATGGCGATGAAGTTGCTTAAAAATTTGTCGTCGTAGCGCTCGTCGCCCACCAGCGTGACGGCGCAGACCATGTTGGCGCTCTCTTTGTTGACGGTAATGCCCTGCTGTTTGACCTCCGCCGGCAGGGAGGGTTCGGCGATGGAGACCTTGTTTTGCACGTCCACCGCGGCAATGTCCAGATCGTAACCGGGCTCGAAATAGATCGTAATCAGCGACGTGCCCGAGGAGGTGGAAGAGGACTCCATGTAGAGCATCCCCTTGACGCCGTTGAGTTTGTCCTCCAGGGGCCTGGTGACGCTCTCTTCCACGTCAAAGGCGTTGGCGCCGGTGTAGTTGGCGGTGACGGTAACGGTGGGGGGTGCCACTTCGGGGAACTCCTGCACCGGAAGAAGGTAGAGCGAAAGGGTGCCGGCGATGACGATGAGCAGGGCGATGACCGAGGCGAAGATCGGCCGTTTGATAAAAAAGTGGGAGAACATCCCCTTACTCCTCTTGCGCTTTTACCGGCAGGCCGTCGCGCACCTTGATCAGGTTGGAGACGATGACGCGATCGCCCTCCTTTAGACCCTTTTGCACGGCGAAAAAGCGGCGGGTCTCAAAGGCGATCTTCACGCTTTTTCGCACCGCTTTGCCCTTTTGAACCACATAGACGAACATGCCTTGCTGATCTTCTTGCACCGCCTCTTTGGGGACGGTAAAAAAGGGGTAGCGGTCGGTGACAAAGAGATCGACGTACACAAAAGTGCCGGGCAGTAGGGCTTCGTCGGGATTGGGGGCGACGGCGCGCATGGTCAGGGTGGAGGTGGCGGGATCGATGCGGTTGTCGGCAAAATCGACCGTGGCGTTGAGCTCCAGGGTCTTTAGCATGGGATCTTGCCTTAGCAGACGTACGACGGCCCGTTTGGGGGCGCGGCCGCCGTATTTGGCGATTTTGCTCGCCTCCTTTTCGCTGGGGGCGAATTCGACGTAGATCGGATCGGTTTGCAAAATGGTTACCAGCGGCGTCGCTTCGCCAAAGCCCACCAGGTTGCCAACATCCACCAGCCGTTTGCCGGCCCGTCCCGAGACGGGGGCGCGCACCACGGTATAGGAGAGGTTGAGTTTGGCGTCGGCGATCTTGGCCTCGTCGGCCAAAAGGGCCGCCTTAAACTGCGCCACCTGCGCTTCGTACTCTTCCAGCGTGGCGCGGGGGGCCAGCCCTTCGGCCACCAGGGGGCGGTAGCGGGCGACGTTGGCCTGGGCCAGTTTAAGAGCCGCCTCGTCTTTGCGCTTTTGGGCTTGGGCGGCCTTGAGGGCCGCTTTATAGCGGTCGGGCTCGATCAAAAAGAGCTTTTGGCCCTTTTTGACCCGTTGGCCGTCTTGAAAGTAGCGCTTAAGCAGTTTGCCCGATACCCTGGCCCGCACCGTCTGCTCACTGCTGGCGCGCGCCGTGCCGGTGTAGGTGGCCCAGATGGGGACCGTCTTTTTGTGCGCCGTCAGCGTCTTAACCGCCATCTGCGGCGGGGCCTTTGGGGCGCTTTGGGGCGCTTGGTCTTGGCAGGCTGCAAGAAAAAGTAGGGGAAGAAGGAGTGGTAACAACCGCATGGCAACCCTTTGGTGATTAGAACCTATCTCAAACTTTGAAATGGGTTCTATGAAAAAATATGATAATACATCATAAACCAAAGGAGGTTAAGGGGAGGTTAGGGGCGAAAGCGGGCTACTCCCCGCTCTCCTTTTCGGCCTCATGTACCAACACCCCCTCAATGAGCTTATCAATGTCGCCGTCAAGGATCGCGTCGACATTGCTGAAAGCCTGGCCGCTTCTAAGGTCTTTGACCTGCTGGTAGGGGGCCAGGACGTAGGAGCGGATCTGGTGTCCCCAGCCGATCTCACTCTTTTCCACGCCGTCGGCTTCGGCTTTTTTCTTTTCCAGCTCCAGTTCGTAGAGGCGGGATTTTAGCATCTTCATGGCGGTGGCTTTGTTTTTGTGTTGTGAACGGTCGTTCTGACACTGCACCACGATGCCGGTGGGGATGTGGGTGATGCGGATGGCGCTTTCGGTTTTGTTGACGTGCTGACCGCCGGCACCCGAGGC
>JAADEJ010000062.1 GCA_013153475.1 Campylobacterota bacterium | reverse complement strand
CGCCAAATTGGCGGCACGCCTTTATGAAGAGGGGCCTTTGGCCGTGCAGGCGGCACTGCTGTGTTATCAACCGGCGAGCCGGGAGCGAATCGACGCGGTGTTGGCTGAAGGGCATGAAACGAAACTGCGGGCTTTGGGGAGCAATGAACGGCTGGATGAGGCGACGGCGCTTGCGTTGGTACAAAGCAATCGGCCCGCTTTGCTGGCGGCATTGGCCGTCAATGAGGGGTTGGGCGCCAACGTCTATGCGGCGTTGGAGGCGACAAAATCGCCCGCCGTTTTGGCTCTTTTGGCCGGCAACCCGGCGGTAGGTAGCGCCATGCTGTCGCGTCTTAGCCGTGTACGGGAGAAGGCGATCTATGTGGCGCTGGCCGGCAATCCCGCCATGCCGGCTGAGCGGTTGGCCCAGTTTGCCAAAATCAAGGATCGCGATATCCACAAGGCGCTGGCCGGTAACCCCGCCACCCCCATCGAGATCCTGCTAAGCTACCAGACCGACGGGGAGCTTAACCGTATTGTCAAACGCAATGAAGCCTTCGGCGACTACATCAAGCAGAATCTGGGTATGTAGATGAGTGAAAATCCGCAACTATTCACTTTTCACTATTCACTTTACACTTGCGAGGTTTTGCCGTGAAGCCTTTGGAAGCCAAACGCGCCGTCAGCCATCTTGTGGAAGAGAAGGTTCCCCTCTTTTTGTGGGGGCCGCCGGGGATCGGCAAATCTTCCGTGGTGCGTCAGGTGGCCGAGGAGAAGGGGATCGGGTTTGTTGATCTGCGTCTTTCACTGCTGGATCCCACCGATCTTAGGGGAATTCCCTTTTTTGACCAGCAGGCGCGCAAAGCCCTCTGGGCGCCGCCGGCCTTTTTGCCGGACGGCAGGGAGCCGGAGGGGATTTTGTTTCTTGATGAGCTCAATACCGCCGCGCCCATGGTGCAGGCAAGCGCCTATCAGCTTATTTTGGACCGCAAAATCGGGGAGTATAGCCTGCCTGAGGGCTGGGCCGTGGTGGCGGCGGGCAACCGGGAGAGCGATAGGGGGGTGGTCTACCGTATGCCCGCGCCTCTGGCTAACCGCTTCGTGCACCTGGAGATGGAGGTTGACCCGGCCCAGTGGCGAACGTGGGCGGTAGAAAAGGGGATTGACGCTTCCGTAATCGGCTTTCTCTCAGCCCGTCCCGACGCGCTCTTTATGTTTGACGCCCAGTCGGCGCATCGCTCTTTCGCCACGCCGCGAAGCTGGGAGTATGTCAGCCGTATTCTGGTCTCAACCCCCGAGCCGGAGCTTTTGATGCCGCTGATTGCCGGGGCCGTGGGGGAGGAGTTGGCGGCGGAGTTTTTAAGTTGGCGAAGCGCCGCCGAAGAACTGCCCGATATCGAGGAGATTTTGGGCGGCGGTTGTGTACCCGTGCCCGAGTCACCCAACGCGCTTTATGTGCTTAGCTCCCTGCTGTCTCAGCGGGTGGACGCCCAAACGCCCAAAGAGCGCCTGGAGCATCTGATGGCCTACCTGCTGAAACTGCCGCCGGAGTTTTCGGTGATGAGTGTCAAGGCGTTGCAACACAGGGGTGTCTTGCTGGAAAAGACCGAGGGTTTTAAAGCCTGGATTAGAAAATTCGCCTACCTGTTGGCATGAGCCCCGAAGAGAAGATCGCCAAAGCCAAAGCGCGCCTGATTCTTCGCTCTCCCTATTTCGGTCTGCTGGCCGGCCGGTTGGCGACCGAGTCCGCTGATGAGGTGGCGACGTTTTTGAGTGACGGCAGGGTGTTGCGATACAACCCCGACTTTTTTGCCGACGCGCCTATTGAGAGCGTGGAGTTCGCCCTGGCCAACAGCGTACTACACCACGTGCTTGCCCATGAGAATAGACGCCGAAAACGCCAGGGCTGGCTCTGGCGGTTGGCCACCGATTACGCCGTCAACGCCATACTGAAAGAGAACGGGTTTAGCCTGCCCGAAGAGGCCCGCTTCGAGGCGCGTTTTACGGGCAAATACGCCGAAGAGATCTACGCCGTTCTCAAAGATGAGATCCGCAACGAAGCCTATAGCGATGAGGAGAGCGACGACGAGGGGTTGAACGAGCGGAAAAACCGGATGAAAGAGGCGCCGTCTGATAGCCAAAAAGATCTCTCCTATCCCCTGCCGTCTGCTGAACTTGATCCTGATACGGAGGTGATGTGGCAGGCGGCGATGAAAGAGGCGATGAAAAAGGCCCAAAGCATGGGAAGCGGGCCTGTTGGCATACAACGCCTTTTTGTCAAGACTGCGGGTGTGTCGGTGGCGTGGCGCAATGAGCTTTACCACGCGATTTGCCGTCACCAAAAGAGCGATTACACCTACCTGCGTCCCAACAAAAAGACGGTAAGCCAAAACCTCTACTTGCCTTCTGCGACAAGCGAAACGCTGACGCTGGCGGTGGCCGTTGATACCAGCGGGTCGGTCGATGAGACACTGCTGGGACGCTTTGTGGCGGAGTTGGAGGCGTTACGGCTTGGCTTTCCCCGTGTCGAGGTGGATGTGATTGTCTGCGATGCCAAAGTACAGGGAGTGTGGCGTTTTGTCTCCGGCGAGGCGCTGGATTTCTCCCTCAAGGGGGGCGGCGGCACCGATTTTCGACCCGTTTTTACCTACATTGACGAAGCATTGCCCCAAACCTCTTTGCTACTCTATTTTACCGATGGCCGAGGTCTTTTCCCCGAGGAGCCGCCTTTATACGAGACGATCTGGATTCTGCCTGAAGAGGTGGCGGTGCCTTTTGGGCGGGTGATTACTTTGGATGGAACGGCTTAAAGAAACTCCGCCGCCGTCCGGATCGTGTCGATCCCGTACTTTTTTTGTAAAAGAGCCATCTGGCGCCAAAGTTTCTGGGCTTTTTTCTCCTCTTCGTACGCAAAAAGATCGGCAGGCACGGCGGGGCGCTTTGCGAAATGGCCGCAACTGATACCCAGCCGGATAACAGCGAGGTTTTTGTAGATATCAAGCTTCTCAAAAAGGGCCAGCACCCTTTGGCGCAGGGCCTTTTCGCTAAAGAGAAAAGGTTCGGTGACGTGGCGGGCGCGCTTTTGGCCGAATTGGTACTTGATACCCAGATAGAGGGTTTGGGGGGTGACGCCGAGGTTTTGGACCAAATGGGCCAGGTGGCGGCAAAGAACGGTGAGACGGCGGCGAATCTGCGCACGGTCATAGAGGGGGTCGACGGTGCGGGAGATGCCGATGGAGCGGCGGTCACGTTTCGGTATGACCGGTTCATTGTCATCGCCATTGACACGGTGGTAGAGTTGAATGCCCGGTTTTTTCCAGCGGTAAAGCAGGTGCCTGGCTTGTTTCAGCTCACCGAGGGTTTCGATTTTGTAGGCTTTAAGCCGTCTGGAAAATCCCCGTCCTATGCCGGGGAAGGCTTCAATGGGCAGGGGGTTGACAAAGTTGTCAACTTCGTGACGAAAAAGGACCTTTACCCCCTCTCCCCTGCCCGGTTTGGCGGCAGAGGTGGCCAGTTTGGCGATCCACTTTGAGGGGGCCGACCCGATGCTGACGGGCAGGCCCAGCTCTTTTTCTATCTCTTGTTTAAGCGTCTGGCAAAAGCGGGGCACATCTTTGTCCGCCACCCAGCCCGAAAGGTCGCCGAAAAACTCGTCAATGCTGTACTGTTCCAGCACGGGGATGCGGGTTTGTAGCCATTCTTTGAGGGCGTGGGAGCGCTCGTGGTAGAAGAGGTGGTTGGGCGCTCGGACGATCAGGCGGGGACAAAGCCCCAGCGCTTCGCGGACGCTCATGCCGGTTTTGACGCCGTAGGCCCTGGCTTCGTAGCTGGATGTCATGACAATGCCCCGTATGCGTCCCTGCTCGACAAAGTAGGCGGAAAAATCGGTCTTGGCGTTGTAAAAAACGGAAGGGACAAAAGCCCCTTCGTTGTTGGCGGTGGTCTGGACGGCACGGGTGCCGGTATCGAAAATAAAAGGGTCCCCCCGTCCCCCCACGGCGACGGGACGGTTGCGCAGATCGGGATACAGCAGGCGTTCGCAGGAGACGAAAAAGCAGTCCAGATCCAGATGAATTTTCATGGTCCTCCTCCTTTTTTGCGAGGATGATATAATATTTGATAGATTTTCTTTAAAAAAATATCATTTTCTAAAGGATTGGCCGTGTTGGGGTTTGAGGAGGTTTTGCAACGTTTAAAAGATATTATGGCCGACGAGGTGGGCGAGAGGCGGGTGTTTGACAAGGACGTGGCCCACGCTTTGCAGATCGATCCGGCCTATTTCGCCGTCTTGAAACGGCGCAAAAAGATTCCGCTGGAGGCGGTGGCCGACTTTTGCGCGCACCGGCGTATCAGTCTTAATTGGTTGCTTTTTGACCAGTCGCCCCGCTCGCTGGAGGAGGCGACGGAGCGGGTGGCGACGGTGCGCTATTTTAGGCAGATCAACGCTTCCGCCGGCGGCGGCGCTTTGAATGATGAGGCGAAAGCGGAGCGGTTGGCGCTGGATGAGTCGGTGGTGCGGATGTTGGGCGGGGAGGGGCGTTTGGCCGTGATTGACGCCATTCACGTGTTGGGTGACTCGATGGAGCCTTTGTTAAGGGACGGGGAGGTGATCTTTGTGGACCGCTCACGCCAAACACCGGAGGGGGGCGGGGTCTTTGTGGTGCGCACCCCGGGCGGCGTTTTTGTCAAACGGCTGATTTTGCGCAGTGACGGGAAAGTGGAGCTTCTTTCTGAAAACCCGCTTTACGCTTCCGAGACCCTGGGAGCTTCGGAGGTGGCGATTATAGGGCGCGTGGTGGGCAAGCTGGAGAGCCGCCGTCTTTAAACTCAGACGGCCTGTTTGGCCCACCAGGGTTTGTGCATACTCAGGCTTTTGACAAGCCCTTTGGGCAGGGCGGTGTAGTGGCGCCCGAGGGTATAGCCCAGGTATTTGACGCTGTTGCGAAGGATGAATTCGGGAATTTTGTGGGGGGCGCGGTGCTCGAAGAGATATTTGAGTTCAGAGAAGATATAACGGCGCCCCTCCCCCTCCGCTTTACCGAAATGCTCCAAAATCCACCCCTCCCGCTCATGGAAGACACCGATATCAAAATAGCGCTTGAACTCCTCCGCCACGGTATAGCTGTGGGCGTGGTAGACCCTGGCTTCGGCGCAGTAGGCGAGGGCATGGCCTTTAAGAAGGATCTTGGCGCCGGCGTAGGTGTCTTCGCCTACGATCAGGCCGTTTTTGAACCACCCGATCTCCTCCAGTACCGAGCGGCGGTAGGCGGCGAAGCTGTCGGAGAGAAAGGCGGTTTTGATGCCGTATCGGGGGCGGTCGGCCGCGGTGCGGATGCAGGAGGTCTCGGGGTAGTTGAAAGAGCGCAGGTGGCGGCCGAAAAGCGAAGTGTGCTCATAGGGAATCTGGTTGCCGTAAGCGGCCCCGATGACGGGGATTTTAAAAAGGCGTACCAGCCTTTCGAGGGTCTTTTCGTGGGTGGGAAGAGCATCCTGGGTCAAAAAGACCAGTACTTCGCCCGACGCCGCTTTGGCCGCCTTGGTGCGGGTGCCGCCGTGGTCGAAGTCGGCTTTGTCGATGGAGAGAAAAATGTCGGCGTGTTTTTGGCCGACTTCCGCCGTACCGTCGGTGGAGGAGGAGTCGATAACGACCAGCTCAAAAGGGAGGGTCTGTTTTTTGAGCCGTTCAATCAGCGCTTCCAACTCGTTTTTGGCATTGTAAGTAGGTATAATTACCGAAACTGTCATTACAGGGTCACGTTTTTCCAAAAGATTGATTCCTTGGGTGATATGGTAGCCAAAAAGGGGATAGGAATTCAAACAGACAAAGCCAATCGGTTTAAATAGCAGGTCTTTTTCTAATCATATTTTTTTGTGGAAAGGTTGCTGTTTTGAAGGATTGAGAGTCAAACGGTGGTGACCCCTAGGGGACTCGAACCCCTGTGACAAGGATGAAAACCTTGCATCCTGGACCGCTAGATGAAGGGGCCATCAACGGTTTGTGGGTGAAATTATATTCGGTTTAACTTAAAAAATAATAAAATACTGTCCAAAAAGAAGGGGAAGCATGTGAAAAGGAATTTTTTGGTTCTTCAAGCAGTGTTGTTACTGCTTTTTTGGGGGTGTGCCGCCAAACATTTTACGACCAAAACGCCGGCTTTTATTGTCTTTAAGACTCCGCAAATCAAATTGGCCGATCAGGGGTTTGTGATGAGAGCGCAAAACGACGCGGGGGCGCAGATCTACTCCGGGGGGCAACCGGTTTTCGAGTTGACGGTAGGCCGGCGTATCTGCCTGGACGGCCGCTGTATGGACGAGGGGCGTTTTTATGAGCGTGTCATGGGCGCGCGTTATCCCAAAGGGACCCTTCAGGCCATCTTGCAGTGCCGACCCGTTCCGGGAGAAGGTAAGATAACGAAAACGGCCGACGGATGGATTCAACGGCTTTATAAGAGGGGACGATACGATATAATCTACTCTTTTAACGGCAAGGAGGCGCGCTTTAAAGAGCGCCTGCACCGTGTGCTTATCAAGATCAGGGAGATGTAGATGAACAAATTTGTCGGCGCTCATGTTTCCGCCGCGGGCGGAGTCTATAACGCCCCGCTCAACGCCATGGCCATCGGAGCGAAAGCTTTTGCGCTTTTTACCAAAAACCAGCGCCAGTGGAAGGCCAAGCCGCTGGATGAGGAGACGATAGAGAAATTTAAGGCCAATCTTGAGAAATCGGGTATCGCCCCTCGTCATGTTCTGCCTCACGACAGTTACCTTATCAACCTGGGGCACCCGGAAGAGGAGAAGCGTCAAAAGAGTCTGGATGCCTTCATTGACGAGGTGCGCCGATGCGCACAACTTGGATTGGATCGGCTCAATTTCCACCCCGGTAGCCATCTCAAAAAGATGAGTGAGGAGGCGTGCCTGGACAGGATCGCCGAGGCGATGAACATCACCCTCGAAGAGACCGAAGGGGTGACGTTGGTGATAGAGAACACCGCCGGGCAGGGGAGCAACCTGGGATACCGGTTTGAGCACCTGGCCTATCTGATCGACAAGACAAAGGACAAGAGCCGGGTCGGAGTTTGCCTGGACACCTGCCATATGTTTACGGCAGGCTATGATATCAGGACTAAAGAGGTTTACGAAGAAACTATGAAGGAATTTGATACAATAGTCGGGTTTGGGTATCTCAGGGGTATGCACATCAACGACGCCAAGCCAAAACTCGGCAGCCGGGTGGATCGTCACCACTCTCTGGGTAAAGGGGAGATCGGCTGGGAAGCGTTCGAATTGATCATGAACGATCCGAGAATGGACGACATTCCTCTGGTGCTGGAGACGATAGACGAAAGCATCTGGGCGGAGGAGATCGCGGCCCTGTACCGACTTATCAAAGCATAGGAGACGTATAGATGAAAAAGATTCTTTCCCTTTCCGTTGTGGCGGCGGTCGCCGCGTTTGGCGCCGCTTACAAGATTCCCGAGCAGTCGCTCAACTCCACGGCATTAGCGGGCGCGTACGTATCGCATACCACGGCGGCGGACGCAGCCTATTTCAACCCGGCCAACATGGCCTTTTTGCCGGAAGGATATGCCCTGGAAGGTAACCTGATGGGTATTTATCTCAGTGCTATCAAGAACGATACGGACGGCCATGAAAGCGAAACCGAGGATTTCCTGTTGCCTCAACTCCATTTTGTCACGGAGTCGTTCGGAAATTTTCGTTTCGGTCTGTCCCTGACCGAGCCGGGCGGGTTGGCCAAGCGGTGGAACGACGCGCCCGAGTCGTGGAGCGCCAAAAAGTTTGAACTCAAGGTGATCGAGGTCAACCCGACCGTCTCCTACAAAATCACCGATACCCTGGCGATAGGCGCGGGGGTACGCTATATCTATACCGAAGGGGAGATTCGTCTGGCGGCCAGCCCCAAACCCTCTCCCGATGTCAAGATGGAAGGGGACGGCAGCGAGTGGGGTTATAACCTGGCGCTCTCTTACAAACCGTTGCCCGAATTGGGTTTGGCGGCAACCTACCGGAGCAACATCGATCTGGACGAGGAGGGAGACCTGACCTTCCTCAACGGCTTCACCGCGATGGGGATTCCCGCCGGCTATAAAATGGATGCCGAGGTGACGGTACCCCAACCCGCGACCCTGTCGCTCGCCGCGGATTACACGTTTAACGGCGGGGATACGACGGTGGAAGTGGTGTATGAGCGGGTCTACTGGTCTGAATATGAGCGTCTGACCATCTATGCCGACGGTATGCCCGGCGGTATCTACGCCGACAAACCCAAAAACTGGGATGACTCCAACACTTTCAGGATCGGTGTGACGCATCGTGTCAACAACGACCTGACCGTGATGCTGGGCTACGCCTATGATGAGTCTCCCATTCCCGACGCCACCCTGGGATATGAATTGCCCGACAGTGACGCCAACGTTTTCTCGGCGGGTCTGCGCTACCGTGTCAACGACCGCCTGGAAGTGGGTATCGCCTATCTGTACGACATGAAAAAAGATCGCACTGTCAAGATGCCTGAAAATACCAATATCTATCCCTACCCCTCCGTCGAGTTCACCGACTCTTCGGCCCAGCTGGTCAGCCTGGGGGTCGGATACCGGTTTTAACCATGGAGTATCCCTACCGAAACTTTTATGAGATGCTTGTCGCTCATGCCGCGAAAAAACCGCGGCGGACGGCGCTGATCGCCGGCAAACGCACCATCTCCTACGGCCGTCTGCTTAAAAAAGTGGATACCCTGGCCCGTTTTCTGGAACTTTCGGGTATCGAAAGAGGGGATCGGGTCGCCATTTTCATGCAAAACGCGCCGGAGTTTGTCGTTTCACTTTTCGCCATTACCAAAATCGGGGCCGTAGCGGTGCCGGTCAACACGTTTTTGAAAAGCGAAGAGGTCGCCTACATCCTCAACGATTGCGGTGCCCGGATGCTGATGGCTTCCGGCGACCTGGCCAAGGTGGTGGCGCCCCTGTGGGAGACGACCGGTATCGAAAAGGTGGTCTGGGAGGGGGAATTCGCGTCACCGGATGCCAAAAATATCGGCTTTGACGAGATTTTCGACATTCTTCATACCCACGAGAAGGTGACGCTGCCCGATCTGGACGATCTGGCGGTTATCATCTACACCTCCGGTACCACCGGCAATCCCAAGGGGGCGATGCTCAGTTATCGCAATATTATGCATAACTGCGAGGCGATCGGACAGATTGTCGCTTTTCGGCGACAGGACCGTTTTATCGTCTATCTGCCCATGTTCCACGCTTTTACCCTGACGGTAACGGTCATTATGCCGCTCTATTACGGGGCCAGTTGCGTGATCGTGCGTAAAATCATGCCCTTTTCCAACGTGATCAAACAGATCCTTTTCAAGCGGGTGACGATGTTCATGGGGGTTCCCGATGTCTACAACGCGCTCAGTCGCGCCAAACTTCCCTGGTATTTTATGTGGTTTCAGAAAATCCGCTACTTCGTCAGCGGCGCGGCGCCGCTTAGTGAAGCGACGCTCAGGCGCTTTGGCGAGAAGTTTCCCAAAGCGCGCCTGTTGGAGGGGTACGGCCTGAGTGAGTGTTCGCCGGTGGTATCGGTCAACCTGCCCAGAAAGCAGAAGCCTCTTTCCGTCGGGCCCGCGATTCCCGGGGTGGAGATCAAGATCGTGGACGAGAATATGCTGGAACTGCCTGTCGGCGAGGTGGGGGAGATCATTGTGCGGGGTGACAATGTGATGCAGGGGTATCTTGGCAATCCTACCGCCACGGACGAGACCATCGTCAACGGCTGGCTTCTGACCGGTGATATGGGGTATCTGGATGAGGATGGTTATCTCTTTATTGTCGATCGCAAAAAAGATCTGATTATTTCGAAAGGCATCAACATCTATCCCCGGGAGATCGAGGAGGTGATCAACGCCTTTGAAGGAGTGGGCACGTCGGCGGTGGTGGCCATGCCCGATGAAAAGAACGGGGAGGTTCCTGTTGCCTTCATCGAACCGGCGGAAGATGCCGAAGTGGATATGAAAGCCCTGAAAAGTTATCTGAAAACCAAGCTGGCCAACTACAAAATTCCCCGTGAGATACGGCTGGTGGACGCATTGCCCAAAAACGCCACGGGCAAAGTGCTCAAGCGGGTACTCAAAGAACAACTCAAAGAGGAAGCGGCCGGGGCGTAACTCCCGGTCGGATAGCCCCGTTCGACCCATCAATCCAAGGATTCAGTTATGTCTGTGTGCGGAAAAAGTGCGCTCTTTTTCGATCTGGACGGGACGCTGATCGACAGTGTGCCCGATCTGGCGGGGGCGTTGAATGTTATGTTGCATCGTTTGGGTCTTGGCGGATGTGACGAGACGCAGGTGCGCGACTGGATCGGTGACGGGGCCCGAACATTGGTCAGACGGGCCCTTTTGGCACAGATGGATGATCGCAAAGCGCAGGAAACGTTTGACGTTGCGTTGGCAATTTTCATGGAGGCTTACGGCACCATGTTGTGTGAAAAGACCGTTCCCTATCCGGGTGTTGACGAAACGTTGACATATTGTCGCAAAAAGGGGTCAGTCATGGCGTTGGTCACCAACAAGCCCGAGCGGTTTGTGGCACCGATTTTACGGACAATGGGATGGGGACATCTGTTTGACGCGGTGGTAGGCGGGGATACGTTGACAACAAAAAAACCCGATCCCGCTCCCTTACTTCATCTTTGTCAAACATTGTCAATACGACCGGAAGAGGTATGGATGGTGGGAGATTCGTGCAACGACATCCTGGCAGCCGAGCGTGCGGGCATTCGGAGTGCGGGGGTTGTCTGGGGATACGGCGCGGACGCCTTCGGCAAACGGTGCAAACCGACAGTGACAATCGGCAGGATGACAGAGCTGAAGGAGATTCTGAATGGGTAAAAGAGGCAAAATCGGCATTGTCGGCGGCGGCGTGGCCGGGGTGACGGCAGCGTTGACAGCGGCCGGAGCCGGTCTGGAAACGGTGCTGTTCGAGCGCAACGCCTCGTTGATCGGCGGCCCCCCTTTTTGTCATCTGCACGCCGGCGGCAATCTATACAGAGAGATCTCCGATGCCCAATGCGTGACGCTGTTGAGACAGTCGATAGAGTTTGCCCGTCTTTATCCTTTTGCCGTTGACAAGCGACCGACGGTCATTGCCGTACCGGTCGATGACGGGGGCAGGCCGGAGGATCTGCTGTCCCGTCTTGCAATGTTGCGGCAACACTATGCGCGCTTGGTTGATGAAGATTCGGCCAATGCCGTGTTGGGCGCGCCCGATGACTATTTCACTCTTTTTGACGAGCATCGGCTGGCGAAGGCGGCGAAAGGGGCAGGAAACGACAGGCTTCCCGAAAGCCCCGACGGTTGGATGGCCCCGCTTGCGCGCAGATTGAATAAAGAGCTTGTGCGCTTTCCCCTGATACTGGTGCAAGAATACGGCTTAAATCTTTTTCGTCTCTCAGCCGGCGCGAAGCTCCTTTTGGGGCGTATGAGCGGGGTCGATCTGCGTCTTGGGACACGGGTGCGGCGTGTGCGACGGCAAGGCAAAGGATTTCTTGTCGGTACGGATCGGGATGAGGTGTATGTGGATTATCTTGTCAACGCCGCCGGTTTTCGGACCGGAGAGATTGACAATATGCTGGGCCTGACGCCCCGCCGGATGGTGGAGTTCAAAGCGGCCTATACCGCATGGTGGAAAAACCGGGAGCGTTATTGGCCCGAGGTGATCTTCCACGGTCGCAGAGGGACGCCGAAGGGGATGGGCCAGTTTACGCCCTATGCCGGGGGATACGTGCAGCTGCACGGCATGACCCGGGAAATTACCCTTTTTGACGACGGGTTGGTCGCCTCTACCGCACATGACGCTTTTCCTAAGCTTCCCGATCGCTTGCGTGAACGGATAATAAAGGGGTGGTCGGCGGATGAGGTGGCCCGAAGAACCGGGCGGGCCATTGCCCACGTGGCCCGTTTTCTTCCCGATTTCAACGAGGCGAAGGTAGGCGGTCCGCCGCTTTTCGGGGCGCAACAGATTCCCGGTGATGATCCGACGTTGCGGGTGGCGGAGGTGGCTTTTGACGCGCCCCGGTATGCCCGGTGTGAGATTGTCAAGGTCTCTTCGGTGACCGATATGGCCCGGGCGTTGAGGGAGCGGTTCGTGCAGGAGGGGTGGATACACGAAAAAGGTGACAACACGAAAAATCACGATCTTTTTGAAGCGTTCAAAGAGGAGGAGATTTCGCGGGAAGCGGAAAAAATAGCAGGGGAACGGGGTTTCCCGCTTGCGATGTCACGGCGTATGGTAGCCGATACCATTTGAGTCTTTATCTATTCTTTGTTAAAATCTGATAATTTTGGCAAATTTTTTATTTAAAGGATGGACAAAGTGCGGTGCCGGGTTTTTCACTCTCTCAACCCTTCGTTGTTGCAGGCGATGGAGGAGATTCACACACAGTTTCAGGCCGACCGACAGATTGATACGTTCGATTTCATCCTGATCGCACTTTCGTGCCGCTATCCCGTCTGGGATGTCAACGAGACGGTTTCCCAGGTTTTCGAGACGGACCGTTTCCTGGCTTTTCACGCGACGGACGCTTTCAACAACGAAGAGGTGATCCATCACGGCGTAACGGCACTGTTTATCCGTTTTGAGCGGCAGGGGTGTGTGGAGTGTTTTGTTCAGGAAGGGGTTTCGGCCAACAAACTGGATGCCCTGGAGAAGACGGCCCGCTATCTGAAGGAGCGGGATCACGCTTTCCATCTGATTATCGCCGGCCACTGTCATAACCAGACCGCCTTTTTTATAGAGAAACTCAGCCAATACGATATCGCCGTGGACAATCTGCTCGGCGGGGTCTCTTCGGGTGAGAAGATTTCGGATGAGTTGCTGACCTATCAGTTTTATAAAGGAGAAGTGGTTCGGGACGGTTTTGTCATTCTCACGTTTCATCACGTCAAAATGGCCACCTCTGTGGCTCTCGGGTTCGAGCCGGTCGGTGTTCAGTATACCGTGACCAAAGCCAAAGGGTACCGGCTCTATCAGGTTGACGATCACCAGCCTTTCGCCTATACGGTCGAAAAGCTCAAAAGAGGTATCGAGAATTTCAAACCGGAATATTTCTGGTATACCCCCATCGTGGTACTCGACGAAAGCAACGAGAAATTTCTGACGCTTCGGACGTTCAAAGAACAGACCAACGACTGGGTGGAGTTTTTCGGGCCGGTCAAGGAGGGGCAGAAGATCCGTCTGAGTTACGGTGAAAAGGAGAATCTGCTGGCCGCAGACACCAAGAGCGCCACGACGCTGGCGGCCCAGGTTCCGGATCCGGAGATTCTTTTCAACTTCTCCTGTATAGCTCGGCAGTATGTACTTGAAGAGATGCAAAAAGAGGAGAATCGGATCTATCGGAACTTTTTGCATGCGCCGCTTTTCGGTTTTTTTACGTTTGGAGAGATCGGTCACGATCCTTCCCGCCGCTCTTTGCAGTTTTACAACGAAACCTCGTTGCTCATGGGTATGACGGAGTTATAAGATGAGAGAGAAGATCAAAAAGCAGTTGCTGCACAATCTTTTGCTGGAGGTCTCCAAACGCTACGAGTATATCATGGCCCAAAACGCCCGGATTTTCGAAGAGACCAACTACAAAGCGATTCACGATGAACTGACGGGTCTGTATAACCGGTTCTATTTTATAGAGCAGCTGAAAAAGTCGCTTCTTTCGGCGGAGAGGCATAAAAAGTACGGGGCCGTGCTTTTTATCGATCTGGACAATTTCAAGGTGATCAACGACGCCACCGGCCACAAAGCGGGAGACCTGCTTTTGAAAATGATCGCCAAAAAACTCAAAAGCGCGTTACGTGAAGAGGATGTTCTGGCCCGGTTCGGCGGGGATGAGTTTGTGGTATTGGTGGAAAATCTCGGCAGGGATGAAAACCGCGCCGTGGAGATTTTGAGAGGGTTGGCCGATAAACTGCTGGCATCCATCGGTTACGGGCATATTGTGGATCAGAAAGTCTATCAGGTGACCGCGAGTATCGGAATCGCGCTTTTTAACGACGCCACCCAGGATATCGACGATATTCTGCGATACGCCGATAGCGCCATGTATGAAGCCAAGCGCAAAGGCAAATCCCAGACCATTTTCTTCAATCCCCTAATCGAAGAGCGTCTGCAACGCCGTTTCGTTATGGAGACTTCGATTCGTCAGGGGATTGACGAAGAGGAGTTCTTTTTGGTATACCAGCCCCAGGTGGAGGATGGGCGTGTGGTCGGCGCGGAGGCGTTGATACGCTGGAACAATGCGGAAAAGGGGATCATCCCGCCGGGTGAATTCATCGAGTTTGCCGAAGAGACCCGGATGATCATTCCCATTGGCGAATGGGCCTTGCACGAAGCGTGCAAAACCCTGAAACGGTGGGAAAAGGATCCGGCATTAAAAGGATTGAAACTCTCCATCAACTGTAGTGCCATCGAGTTTATGGAGCCGGGGTTTGATCAGAAGGTGATGAGGATTCTGACCCATTACGGGATCGGGACCGGGCGGCTCTGTTTCGAGATTACCGAAAGCCTTTTGATGACGCACCACGCCTCTTTGACGTCGGTGATGCGACGGTTGAGCGATTTTGGGGTGAAAATCGCGCTTGACGATTTTGGAACGGGGTACTCCTCGCTTGCCTATCTCAAAAATTTCCCTATCGACATTCTCAAAATCGACCGCTCTTTTATCGAGGATATCTTTTTTGACCGTTCCGACCAGACGCTGGTGCGGGCGATCGTTTCGGTGGCTGAGGATTTCGGTATGCAGGTCGTGGCGGAAGGTGTGGAGAGCCCGGAACAGGAGATGACCATCCACACCATCGCGGACCATATTATCGTACAGGGTTACCTCTACGGCAAACCGTTGCCGCTGGAGGCGTTTGAAGCGGCGGTCAAAGAGAGTGTCTGAAGGAGCGGGGGTGGAACGTCTTACTGTCAAAGAGTATGCCCGACGCAACAGGATGAGCGTCTATGAAGTTATCCGGAAACTGAGACGGGGAGAGTTGTCCGGAGAAACGGTGGAAGAGAAAGACGGGCGGGTTCATTATGTTCATGTGAAAGAGAACGACAATGCCGACGAGGAGAAAATGAGCTGTCCGGACAGAGAGACGGTACCGGAAGATATGGCGCAAATCGTAGCGGAGTTGGCCTCTTTGAGACGGGAGATCGCCCGTCTCAAAGAGGTGGTGGCGCGTTGTTGTGAAAAGGAGTATAGCGCCGGTCAGGCGGATTGATCTTCTCGGGGAGGGGGAAGATCGGTTTTTGTCTTTTTGGCCTGGATTCGTACCAGTGCCTCTTTGAGTTGCGCCTCCGTTTGCTGTAGCTCCCGTAGCGCTTCGGCCCGCGCCTTTTTTCCCTCTTCGGCGATCTGCAAAGAGTCGTTGAGGGTGGCGATGAGGGTGGCGTTGGCCTTTTTGATGCTCTCGATCTCAAAGACTCCCCGCTCCATCTGGGTGCGTACCTCCCGGTTGGCCTCCCTGAGCCCTTCGGCGTTTTTCTCCAGCAGTTCGTTGGTCAGGTCGCCGGCGTTTTTGAGGGCTTTGGCGGCGTCGTGACTGCGGAAGATGGTGACGGTCTGGGCCAACTGGTTGCGCCACAGGGGTACGGTGTTGACCAACGTGGAGTTGATCTTGTTAATCAGCGCCTTGTCGTTTTCCTGGATGAGGCGAATGGAAGGCAGGGCCTGCATGGCCACCTGGCGCGAAAGCCTCAGGTCGTGTACCCGCCGCTCCAGGTCGTCTCTGAACTCCCTTAACTCCCTGAGCGCCTGAACCTCCAGCATATCACCGCTTTCGGCCTTTTTTTGCTGTTCGGGCAACTCTTTTTCTTCCAGCTCTTTGAGTCGCGCCTCGCCGGCGGCGATATAGGTTTCCAGGCTTTTGAAATACTCAAGGTTGGCTTCATAGAGCTTGTCCAGCGCCACCAGGTCTCTTTGCAAAGTCGCCTTGCGGCGCTCCAGATCTTCGGCGATGGTGTCGATCTGGCTTTTGACCTCTTCGTACCGCTGAATGAACTCGGCCAAAGGCTCGGCTTTGCCCAGAAGCTTTTGCCACCATGAGAGGCGGCGGTTGGGGTTGAGCGCGTCGATATCGAAGCCGCGAATGGCCGATACCATGCGGTTGAGATCTTCCCCGGCGGGGCCGATCTCCTTGTTTTGAACCCCCTCGATCATCTTGGAGGAGATCTCATCCAGCTTCGCCTGGGCCTCGGCGCCGAAGTAGATGACATGGCTGCGTGCTTCGGGGGTGAGTTCAGCTTTGAGCTTTTCCACCTCTTCGGGCAGGGGGGCGTATGTTTGGTTCTGGTTTTCAGGTAGTGTTTTGGCGGTTTTAACCGGTTGTTCTTGCAATTTAAACTCCTTCGTTTAGTTGTCTGCGCAGGGTTTCGATATCAACCTCCAGGTTGAAACGGTCATCCTCCTGGAGCCGTTTGAGTTCGCTGTCAAACCGGCGGGCGGCTTCTTGCAGCAGGGCGATCAGCTCATCACGCAAAGTGCTGTCCACCGCTTCGGGCGGTGTGGCGCGATAGCGGGCCATCACCCCCTCAACGCCCTCCAGATAAACCACCAGGAACTTGCGTGCGCGCGAAATGAGCGCCGGGTGCTCATAGAGGTGGCGCACGACGGCTTCGGCGCGTTTGAGTGCCGTGGCCAGGGCGCTTTTGAGCTCGGGATTTTGCACGGCTTCGAGGTGCAGGTGCAGGTTTTCGAGCTTCTCCCGGGCCGTGTGCAACGACTCGAAAAGCTCCGGCGCGTTTTGCCCCTCCTGAACAAAACGGTCCTCCCTGGGATCCGTACCATAATAAAGAAGAGAGCCGACGACGGCCAGGAGAGCGGCAAAGAGGGCGCTGCCCGGGCCGATTTTGGCGTTGAACAGGGCGATCCAAAAGACGGCGACTCCCGTAGTCAGGGCCCCGTAGAGCAGATAGGGGTGTTCGGGCGCTTTGGCGTAGGGGTCGGCCTCATACTCGGCTTTGGCTTTCGTGCCCTTTTCGATGAGGTAGATGGCGCCGTAAAGGAGACCGAAACCCGCCAGTTTGGCCAGAAAACTGCCGGCATGGTGGACAAACAGGGCGGCCACGGCCGAGAAAGCCTGAAGACCCAAAAAAGCATAAAGCAGTCCGGGGCGAAAGAGAAAACGGGCCTTTTGCATCAGAACATGCCTCCCAGTACCGCCCGGCTCAGGGCGTAAAGCAGAAAAACGAATCCGAAAAACTTTCCGTAGGCTTCCATGCGCCCTCCCGTTTCAAAATTACCGAATTCTACTATGTTTTGTGATCGGCCGTCAAAACGGTGACCGGTTACATTCGTTCATGTTTCCATGCGAAACAGTTTGAGAGGCCTTTTGCGGGGGCGGGGTGAAACAATTTGGTTTTAAAGTTTATTTGCTAAACTACCCTAACATCGGTATGTAGACACTAAAAAGACGCCCCCGCGGGGGCGAAAAAGGGGTTTTGATGACACATATGGCCGTTGAACATCCGTATTTCGGCGCCTTTATGCTGCTGCTGATCACCTTCGGGGCCTTCAGCCTGACCGTTTTCGCGTCGCGTTTCGTCAGCCGCAGACTGGCGAAGCTCGATACCGAAAAACTCAAACTCACCATCTACGAGTGCGGGCCGGAAGTGACCAAACAGCCCAACACCATCTCGGCGCAGTTCTACCTGTTCGCTCTGCTCTTCATTCTCTTTGACGTGGAGATCATCTTCATGTTTCCCTGGGCGATCGACTTCAAGATTCTGGGATGGTTCGGGTTTGTCGAGATGATTCTCTTTATCGTATTGCTGGCAATCGGATTTATCTACGCATGGAAGAAAGGAGCGCTTGAATGGCACAGCATCAAGTAAATTACGCCCAAAGCGGCGGTCTGCCGGTGGCGTTGACCACGGTGGACAAACTCCTCAACTGGGGACGGAGCAACTCCCTTTGGGCCCTCACCTACGGATTGGCCTGCTGCGCCATCGAGATGATGGCGTCGGGTGCGAGCCGCTACGACTTCGACCGTTTCGGCGTCATTTTCCGCGCCTCGCCCCGTCAGGCGGACGTGATGATCGTAGCCGGAACGCTGACCAAAAAGCACGCCGAGTTTATCCGGCGTCTTTACGATCAGATGACCGAACCCAAATGGGTCATCTCCATGGGAAGTTGCGCCAACACCGGCGGTATGTTCAACACCTACGCCACCGTGCAGGGGGCCGACCGGGTGATCCCGGTGGATCTCTATCTGCCCGGCTGCGCGCCGCGGCCCGAGACGCTGCAATACGCGATGATGTTGCTGCAGCAGAAGATTCGCCGTGAGAGCGCCAACAAATCACAAAAACCCAAAAGGCTGGTATGATGCGACCCTATCAACCCAAAGAGAACGTACAGAAAAAAGCCTACTATACCGACCGTTTCTGGGTGGCGCCGCGCATTCCCGAAGAGCCGGTGCCCGAAGAGAGCCCCTATGCCGACGATCTGGCGGCGGTGAAAAAGGTATGCAAAGTGCTCAACGCCTATATACAGCGCGGCCAACTGGTGATCTATGTCTCTCACGAGGATAATGTAGCGGCGCTGAAAGCTTTGAAAGAGGCGCGCGGGTACGAAATGCTCAGCGAGCTTTCGGCCGTCGATTTCCTGGCCCAGCGCGGCGGTTTCGAAGTCTTCTACCAACTGCTCAATCTCTCCGGTGCCCGCCGGTTGCGGGTCAAGTGTTTCGTCAAAGAGAATCAGGCCGTCGAGAGTGTCGAGCCCCTTTTCCGCAGCGCCGACTGGGCCGAGCGGGAGATGTGGGATCTGATGGGTGTGAAAGTGAACAACCACCCCTACCTCAAACGCCTCATCATGCCCGACGACTGGGAAGGCCACCCGCTTCGCAAAGACTATCCGCTGGAAGGCGACGAGTTTGCCCAGTGGTACGAAGTGGACAAGATTTTCGGCAAAGAGGCTCGCGACATTATCGGGCCCGAAAACCGCGATCCGGGCCGGGTGGACCGCTACGACACCGAGCGCTTTGCCCGACTGGGCCACGAAGTGCCCCGCGGCGCGCCCGCCGAGATGGCCGACAAAGAGGAGGAGACGCCGCTTTCGTATCAGGAAGAGGAGGGTGTCTTCCTGATTGAGAAGTTCTCCGAAGAGAACAGTAAAGTTCTGGATAAGAGAAAGTAAGGGGACGCGGATGCAACAGACCAACAAACTCAGACCGTTTTTCGAGAACCTCAATTTTGAGCGTGACGACAACCATATGGTTATCAACTTCGGCCCGCAGCACCCCTCCGCTCACGGTCAGCTGAGGCTGATTCTGGAGCTTGACGGCGAGCAGATCGTCAAAGCCGTGCCCGACATCGGCTACCTGCACCGGGGTATGGAGAAGATGGCGGAAAATATGATCTACAACGAGTTCCTGCCCACCACCGACCGGATGGATTATATCGCCGCCACCTCCAACAACTACGCTTTTGCCCTGGCCGTCGAGCGATTGCTGGGTATTGAAGACAAGGTCCCTCGCCGCGCCAAAGTGATCCGCATGATGCTCCTGGAACTCAACCGCATCATCTCCCACCTCTTCTGGCTGGCTACCCACGCCCTGGACGTGGGAGCGATGAGCGTTTTCCTCTACTGCTTCCGGGAGCGGGAGTTCGCGATGGACCTGATGGAAGATTACTGCGGGGCGCGCCTGACCCACAGCGCCGTGCGCATCGGCGGCGTGCCGCTGGATCTGCCCGAAGGGTGGCTGGGACAGCTGGCCAAGTTTGTCAACGAACTGCCCGGCAACATCAAAGACTATGAGGATCTGCTGACCGAAAACCGCATCTGGCGGATGCGTCTGGAAGGGGTCGGCGTGATCGATCAGGAGATGGCCAAGAGCTGGGGCTGTACCGGTATTATGCTCCGCGGTAGCGGTATCGAGTACGACATTCGCAAAGAGGAGCCCTACGAATTGTATGACGAGGTAGAGTTTGATATCCCCGTCACCGACAGTTGCGACAGCTACGGCCGCTACAAACTCTATATGGAAGAGATGCGCCAGTCGGTACGCATCATTCAGCAGCTCATCAATATGTACGATGAGACGGAGCCGCAACTGATGGCCCACGTGCCCCAGTATATCTCGGCGCCCAAAGAGGATATTATGACCCAAAACTACGCCCTGATGCAGCACTTCGTGCTGGTGACCCAGGGGATGCGGCCGCCGGTGGGCGAAGTGTACGTGCCTACCGAAAGTCCCAAAGGGGAGCTGGGCTTCTATATCAACTCCCAGGGCGATCCCTACCCCTATCGCCTGAAAGTACGGGCCCCCAGTTTCTGGCACTGCGGCATTTTGCAAGATCTTCTGCCGGGCACCTACATTGCCGACGTGGTCACCATTATCGGTAACACCAATATCGTCTTCGGCGAAATCGACAGATAAGGGAGAGAGCATGATACGATACGATCTGCGCCATCTGGGTGACAAATTCTACGACCGGATGATGGAGCTTCTGGAAACCGGCACCAAGCCGGGGGAAGTGGCGATCTTCCTGTTTGAAATCGGCGATTTCAGCCCCATTCAAAAAAGCGCCGACCTGGTCAAGGAGGCCGGACATGAGCTGCTCAACTCGCTCAAGTTCAATGAGGTCGACTGGACCATCATGGTCAGAAGGAAGCAGTAGTGGCCCGAGTGGTATTCTCGACCTGGCGCGGTGAGCAGATAGACAACCGCGGCAAGCCGGAATCCGAATGGCAGGAGTCGGAGTACAAGCTGCCCGAACAGTACGAAGCCGACCGCAACGCCCGGGCCTTTATCGGCTGGGACGGGTTGGCCATTTTCGATGAGAGCATCGATGTGGTACGTTTGGGCGCCGAGTACGCCGCCACCTACCAGAAATATTCCGAAGCCTGCGGCCGGTGCGCGCCGGGCCGATGGGGCGGGCGGATCTTGTACGACCTGTTTGACAAGATCGCCCGGGGAGAAGGCGAGTTGAGCGATCTTGAGCATCTCAAAGAGGTCTCCAAAACGATGATGGAGACCTCCAAATGCGAGATCGGCCGGACGGTTCCCAAACCTTTGCTGGATATTATGGAGCATTTCCACGACACCTTTGTGGATCTGATCGAGAACAAGAAGAAGAGTCCCGAGTATGATCGGGAGGATGTGGACTATATCGCCAAAGTGACCGCGCCCTGTATGGACGCGTGTCCGACGCACGTGGATATCCCCGCCTATATCGAAGGGGTGCGGGATCTGCGCTACGACGATTCGCTCAAAGCGACCCGCCAGACCATGCCGTTGGCGCATACCTGCGGTCGCGTCTGCCCCCACCCGTGCGAGGACGAGTGCCGACGGGCCAACCTGGACGAGCCCATCTCTATTATGGAGCTTAAGCGTCTGGGCGCCGATTACGAGACCGACCACGCTTTTGAGTGGCTTCATCCGGTTGAGCCCAAAAAAGAGAAGAGCGACAAAAAGGTGGCCATTGTGGGCGCGGGTCCTGCGGGTCTGACGGCGGCCTATTACCTGGGGCTGGAAGGGATTCAGTGCGACGTTTATGAAGAGTTGCCGGTTCTGGGCGGCGAGGTGGCCGTAGGCGTACCCCAGTACCGGATGCCCATTGAAAAATACAACAAAGATATCGAGCTTTGTCACAGTGTGGGCACCAACTTTATCACCAACACGAAAGTCGATGCCGAAATGCTCCGCCAATTTGACAAGGAGTATGACGCCACCCTGCTGGCGTTTGGAACCCGGCTGAGTAAAAAGGTGCGGGCCAAGAACGAGCGGGACGATATGCCCGGCTACTGGGGCGCCATCAACTTTCTTGACTGCGTGAACCTGTGGGAGAAGTATCGCATACCCATTCCCGAAGAGGTGAAAAAGCAGCAGATGCTGGACAAAGAGTATGTGGATCTCACCGGCAAGACCGTGGTCTGCGTGGGCGGCGGTTTTACCTCCATGGACGTGGTACGCTGCTCGGTGCGGTGTAACGCCGACAAGGTAATCATGCTCTATCGACGGGATGAGAAGACCATCATCCGCAACACCACCTACGAAGAGTATCACGAAGCGGTGGAAGAGGGGGTTGAGTTTATCTTCCACTCAGCCGTCGAGGAGATTATCGAAGACGAGAACGGCCGTCTCAAAGCTCTGAAAGTCAACCGCTTCGAGCTGGTGCCCGATCCCAACGGCGGACGGCCGCAACTGGTCAAGATCGAAGGGGCGGACTTTATCATCGAGTGTGACTATCTCATCCCCGCCGTCAGCCAGTCGGCCGATTTGGGATTGCTGCCCGAAGAGTGGGAGCTGGAACTGACCAGCTGGAATACGCTCAAAACCAACGGTCGCGACTACATGACCAGCAGAAAAGGGCTTTTTGCCGCGGGCGACTGCGAATACGGCCCCATGACCATCGTCAACGCCGTCGGTCAGGCCAAGCGGGCCGCGTCGGTGATCAGCCGTTATGTCCATACCGGCGAGATCACGCTGACAGATGAGGAGATCATGGAAGATCACCTCAGAAAACTGCGGGTCTACAACAAAAACGAGAAAGTAACCGGCTGGATTCCCGGATTGCCGCGGCAGGTGAGCGAGAAGCTTCATGTGGATGAGCGCAAGGACAACAACCGCGAGGTCAACCTGGGCTTTACCCAGGAAGAGGCGATCGCGGAAGCGCAACGCTGTATGCGGTGTTACTACATCGCGATGGCGGCGGTGTAAGGATGTGCCCATGATGACATTAACCATTGACGGACAGAGAGTCGAAGCCAAACAGGGCGATACGATCCTTCAGGCCGCGAGGCGGGCGGGACTCTATATTCCTACCATGTGCTATCTGAGCAAGGTCAAACCCATCGCCTCCTGTCGGCTTTGCGTGGTCGAGGTAGATGGGGCCGAGGGCATGATTCTAAGCTGCCAACAGCCCGCGATGGATGGGATGGTGGTACGCACCAACTCGCCCGAAATTTTCAACCACCGCCAGAACATCATGAAACTCTATGATGTCAACCACCCCCTGGAATGCGGGGTGTGCGACAAGAGCGGCGCGTGCGACCTGCAAAACAAGAACGTGGAATTCGGCATTGACAGCCAGGAGTTCTCGGCCAGGGACAAAAAGCGCGACCTGCGCAAGTGGCAGTTTATCGGCTATGACGAGTCGCTCTGTATTTTGTGTGAAAAGTGCGTGCACGTCTGTAACGAAGTGATCGGTGACGACGCCATTGAGATTCAGTTTGGCGGTTACGGTTCCAAGATTGTCCCCAAGGGAAGCGAGGAGCTGGAGTGTACCAACTGCGGCGAGTGTATCGCCGTCTGCCCCGTGGGCGCCATGATCAGCACCGACTTTCAGTACAAGGCCAACGCCTGGGAACTTGAGAAAATTCCCGCCAGTTGCGCCCACTGCTCCGCCGGATGTCAGCTCTATTACGAGCGCAAACACGCCGGGGCACTGGAGAAAGGCGAACCCAGAATCTACCGGGCGACCAACGAGTTCGAGTTTACCACGCTCTGCGGGGCCGGACGGTTCGGATACGATTTTGAAAATCGGGCCAAAGGGAGAGAGCCGGCCAGGCTGGAAGCGGCGGTCGAGGCCTTTAAAAAGGCCAAAAACGTCCGTTTCTCCAGCCGGATCACCAATGAGGAGGCGCTCATTTTGCGGCGTCTGGCCGACCGATACGGCTTCAGGCTGGTCAACGACGAGGCAAGACGGTATAGAAGCTTTTTGGAAAACTACGCCGCCATCACGGGCAAAAGCCTCTTCAACGGCTCTTTGGAGAGCCTGGCGGACGCGGACGGGGTGATTGTCATCGGCAGTCGCATCGCCACGGACAACCCGGCGGTACGCTACCACATCACCATGGCTTCCAAGCGCCATAACGCCCGGGTTGTCTATATGCACCCGATGGAGGATACGCTGCTGCAAAACGTGGTGACCCAGTTTGTCAAGTATGAGGTGGGTACCGAAGAGGGCGTGATGGCGATGTTGGCCAAGACCCTGCTGGCCGGCAAAGTGGATGTCAAGAAAATTGAAGCCGTGCTGGAGGATCTGGACGAAGGGTATCTGAGCGCCGAAAGCAACGTGGGCGAAGAGGAGATGGAGGCTATCCGCTCTCAGCTGGCCCGCTGCAAACGGGTGGCCCTGGTAATTGGAGAAGATTGCCTGCTCCATCCGCGCGCGGAGAATATCGCCCGTCTGGCCGCGCTCTTTGAGCGTTTCGGCGGCGTGAGTGTTTTGCCGGTGGCGCCGCGAACCAACAGTCTGGGTGCCGCGCTCATTTGTGAACCCGAAGAGGCGCAGGATGGGTATACCGTCGGCTACAACGCGCCCGGTGATTTCGTGATCGCCGCGACCGAAGAGGCCGATCTGCCCGTGCCGGCGCTTAATCAGCAGGAGGGCACCTTCACGACATTGGATAAACGGGTGGTGCCCACCTATCCGGCCCTGCCCTTTGAGGGGTACTGCCTCAATGACGTGGCCAACGCCCTGGGGCTGGAGGCGTCGCTGACGGTCGATTATACGGTGTGTCTGCCGGAAGAGGCGGGCTATGAGAGCCGCGGGTTTGACGACATTCCCTACCACTTCACCAATGCCGAGGGCGAGGTGCGCGGCTACGAGCTCAAACGTCACAAACATCCGGTGGACTCCTCCATTGAGCCGGTGGCCGACCTGCCCGAATTCAACGGGCCGGTTCTCTACCGGTGCGATCCGGTATTGCACTTCGGTGCCCAGACGGCCAGAACGTCGCAACTGGGCAAGGAGGCGCCCGATCTGGTGGGTTCCGAGCAGTTCGCCGCGGCGGCGAAACTGAAGCCGGGCCAACGGGTACGTATCAACGTCGGCGGCTGCGAGATGGAGAGGGTGTTTAGAATCGACCCTGACCTGAAAGGCACGGTGGCCCTTAATCCCACCTTTGACTTGGGATTAAGTGAAGATTTGCTATCTTCGATCTACCGCTACAGCCAAAGCAAAATCGAAATCGTGGGACAAGCCAATGAGTGATATTACGATTAAAATCGACGGGAAAGAGTGCAAGGCGAAAGAGGGAGAGTATATTCTCAACATCGCCCGTGCCAACGGCATTTTCATCCCTGCCATCTGTTATCTGACACGGTGCAGCCCCACGCTGGCGTGCCGCATCTGTCTGGTAGAGGCCGACGGCAAGCAGGTCTATGCCTGTAACGCCAAAGCCAAAGACGGCATGGAGATCACCACGCTGACCGAAAATATCGCGGCCGAGCGGCGGGCGATTATGGAGGTTTACGACGTCAACCACCCGCTACAGTGCGGTGTGTGCGACCAGTCGGGCGAGTGTGAACTGCAAAACTACACCCTGGAGATGGGGGTGGACCAACAGCACTACGCCATCAAAGACGTGCACCGGCC
>JAADEJ010000099.1 GCA_013153475.1 Campylobacterota bacterium | reverse complement strand
TTGGCCATGAGAAGGGGGTTGTACTGGTTTCTGCCGTCAAAGATCACGGGGGCTTTGAGCCGTTTTTTGACCTCGTCGAAGTCGGGACTTCTAAACTCTTTCCACTCCGTTACCAGCAACATGGCGTCCGCGCCGTCGAGGGCGTCATATTTGCTTTGGCAGTAGGTGACGGCGTCGTTGTCTTTGAGATAGAAGTTTTTGGCCTCTTCCATCGCCTTGGGATCATAAGCGCGGATTTTGGCGCCCCTTCGGGTCAGTTCGTTGATGATGGTGATGGCGCTGGCTTCGCGCATATCGTCGGTTTCGGGTTTGAAGGCCAACCCCCAGACGGCGAAGGTTTTGCCGCTTAAATCCTCACCGAAGCGGCGGACCACCTTCTGGGCCAGTACCTTTTTCTGGGCTTTGTTGACCTCTTCGACCGCCTGGATGATCTTGGGCTCATACCCCGCGTCCAGGGCAATGCGGTTAAGGGCCTGCACATCTTTGGGGAAACAGCTTCCGCCGTAGCCGCATCCGGGATAGATAAAGCTGTAGCCGATACGCCGGTCACTGCCGATACCCACCCGCACCCGGTTGACATCGGCCCCGACCCGTTCGCAGATGTTGGCGATCTCGTTCATAAAGCTGATCTTGGTGGCCAAAATGGCGTTGGCGGCGTATTTGGTCATCTCCGCACTTCGCACGTCCATGGCGATAAAGCGCTCATGGTTGTGGGTGAAGGGGGCATAAAGCTCTTTCATGATATCCATCGCTTTTTTGTCGTCGGCGCCGATAACCACGCGATCGGGTTTCATGAAATCCTCGATGGCGCTGCCCTCTTTGAGGAACTCGGGGTTGGAGACCACGTGAAAGGGAATATCCACGCCTCTTTCTTCCAGTTTTTTGGCAATGACGGCCCGCACTTTGTCGGCGGTGCCGACCGGCACGGTCGATTTATCCACCACGATCATCTCGTGCGTCATCCCCTCACCGATCTGCTCGGCCACTTTGAGCACATACTGCAAGTCGGCACTGCCGTCCTCACCCTGGGGCGTGCCCACGGCGATAAAGATGATGTCGCTTTTTTGAAGCGCTTCGTTGATATCGGTGGTGAAGCGGAGGGTGCCTTTGGCGTAATTTTCTTTTACCATCTCCTCCAAACCCGGCTCATAGATAGGAATGATCCCCTCTTTGAGCTTGGCGATCTTCTTCTCGTCGATATCGACACAGATTACGTCATTGCCCATCTCCGCGAAACAGGTCCCCGTCACCAGCCCGACGTATCCGGTGCCTACCATACTCAGTTTCATCGTTTTTCATACCCTTTGAAATGTTTGAGATAGTATACATAATAGACCATTTCAAAACCTTTAGTTATCGGAATTTGTATGGTTTTCAACGGTTTTACCTCCTCAAACGAGGGGGCCACGTCCTCAATACGGTCGGGCTCTTCGGTTATGAGAATAAAGTTTTCGCCGATATGCCGGTTCATATCGGTATCCATCTCATACTGGTTCTTTTTGGAGCCGTCGGGGTTCCAGATGAGCGCGTTGAAGGGATGGGGACGGACGTAGTAGATCATCTCCGCCAGCTCTTTGCGGTCGTCGCTGAGCAGTTTGGCGTTGGGGTGGCGGGCAAGAAGAGATGACACTGCTTCCCCCAGCCTTTTCCATCCCCGGACACGGTTATAAGGGTCGTGGCGTCCCATCTCAATCCCCACGGCATCGGTGATTTGATGCAGATGGTAGAGCCCAATTCCCAGTACGATGTTAACAATCAAGGCGGCGTAGAGCCACCGGCGCCTATGGTAGACAAGCCACGCCGTCACCAACACCGTGGACGCCACATACATGGGCGCCGACCAGTTGGCGAAGGCCCTTGAGAGCAGGCTGATGGTAAGGATGAGTCCAAACATGGGAACAATAAACCACCACAGCAGGCGGTAGGACTCTTTTTGGAAAAGGGTTTTGGTTTTGGGCAAAAGCGCCAACAGCCAACCGAAAAATATGGGCCCGAAAACCCCAAATTGCGAGGCCAGGAACTCCAGCATCTTGTTGACGCGAAAGTGAAGTCCCCGGATCTTGGCGTTGTCGTGGCTGACATGCTTGACACTGACAAAATCGTGGGTGTAGTTCCACCAGAGGTTGGGTAGAAACAGAAGCGCCGCGATGCCCATGGCCGCGTAGAGTTTCGGGTTTTTGAGGTGACGGCGGTAGATTGGACTGCCGGCCAGATAGATCAGGGCCGAAACGACAAAAATGACCATGGTATATTTGCTCATCAACCCGCCGCCGCCGGCGATACCGGTGATAATCCAGTCGCGCCAACGGTCATCTTTGATGGCTTTGACGAAAAAAAGCATCGCCAGCGACCAGAAAAAGAGAAACGGCACGTCGGTCGAGACGATTAAAGAAGAGAGCCAGACCGCCGGAAGGGTAATGAAAGCCGCCCCGCTGAAAAAGGCGACCGTTTCGTCATCAAACAGCGCTTTGGCCAGGAAATAGATATTGAGCGTGGTCAAAACATAGACCGCCAGCGACATGATTTTAATGCCCACAAACGTATCGCCAAAAAGGGCGGTGCCGGCCATGATGAGCCAGGCGACCATGGGGGGTTTGGAGTAGTACCCAAAATCGAAATGTTGCGCCCAACCCCAATAGTAGGCTTCGTCGGCGTAGAGGTCTATGTAGTTTTGCGCGTGGGTAAGAATAAAGAGCCTATAGAGTGTCACAACCGCAATAAAGATGAGCAGATGAGGCAATAAAGAACGGCGCGATACGGGCAAAACCTATCCTTGAGTTCAAAATAGAACTGTATTTTACCAAACTTGTATATACGGCAATAAGCCAAGTCCCCGTCTCTTATCGGCTGGCGCAGACGTAGCGAACCGTTTGCGGCACATAGGCGCTGTGGGGCGTGTGTGGCGGGCTCTCTAACCTGTCGCCGGCCTCAAGGCGCACGATCTTGCCCCCCTCCTCTATCTCCAAAACGCCCGAGATCACCCAGCGTACCTCATGGTGGGGGTGGGTATGCTCGGCGTAGCGGGTGCCCGCCCTATCTTCCCAGACAAAAATATTGAAGTACCCCTCCTCTTTGAGCCTGCGGATCATCTGCGCTTCATCTTTGATATGCGTGTGTATGACCCTGCTCACGGCAACGCTTTGCTGTTGAGGATAAAGGTAACCGGCCCGTCGTTATGAATCTCCACATCCATCATGGCGCCAAACCGGCCGGTTTGCACCGGTACGTGTCGCCCAAGCTCCTCGCAAAAGAGGCGGTAGAGTCTTTTGGCTTCCTCCGGCGGCATGGCGGCGTCAAAAGAGGGTCGGCGTCCTTTTTTCACATCGCCGGCCAGCGTAAACTGGCTGACCACCAGCGCGGAGCCGCCAATATCCGTCAAAGAGAGGTTCATGCGTCCCGTTTCGTCGGCAAAGATACGCAATTTGACAATTTTTTCTACCAGTTTCAGGGCATCTTTCTCCTCGTCACCCTTGAGTACGCCCAGCAAAACGTTGACCCCGCGCCCAATTTCGGCGACAAGCTGCCCGTCAATCCGCACGGCGCTTCGGCTGACCCGTTGTAACAGTGCGATCACCTCTTCTCTCCTATTCCGTAAGCCGTTTTCAACCGTTTCAACCGCGCGGCGGCCTCATCGAGCCTTTGTCGGGAAAGACGGCCCTCCCTGACGGCTTTGGCGACGGCCGCCACCAGTTTCCTGTATCGCGAAGCGTCCCTTACCTCGGCAAAGAGCAGCAGATCCGCCCCCGCTTCAAGGGCGCGGACAGCCGCCTCTTCGGGGCCGTAGCGGTCCGCGATGGCACGCATGCCCAACGCGTCGGTCACCACCACCCCGTCAAAACCCATTTTTTCCCGCAGCAGGTCGTGCAAGACCCGTTTTGAAAGCGTGGCCGGCAGGTAGGGATCGAGGTTTTTATTGAAAATATGGGCGGTCATGACCATCTGGCGTCCTCCCGGCTCAAAGAGCGCCAAATAGGGAAAAAGTTCGATCCTTTGCCACCGGGTCGTCACGTCCACGAATCCTTTGTGGGTGTCGCCGGCGGCGGAGCCGTGCCCCGGGAAATGTTTGAAGACCGGAACGATACCGTTGGCGCGCAGCGCATCGGCAAAAAGCGACGCGTAGAGCGTAACCGTTTCGGGATCTTTCCCGTAGGCGCGCCCCAATCCCGCGATGACGGGATTGTCCTGGTTGATCGCCAGGTCCAGTACGGGCGCGAAATTGACATTGATGCCGACCCGGTGCATCTGTTTCGCCGCGCGAACATAAAGGTCGTAGGCCTGTTGCGGAGGAAGATTGGCCATCTCTTTCGCGGCGGGAAGGTCGACAAATCCGGCTTCCGGTCGCAGACGACGAACCCTGCCGCCCTCCTGATCCACGGCAATCAGCAGAGGGCGTCCCGTACACTGCATCAGGGATCGGGTCAGGGAAGCCAATTGCTTCGGCGAGCGGATATTGGCCCGCATGGGATCGCCGGCGGCTTCGTCAAAGAGTATGACCCCGCCGGGCGGCAGGGCGTTTATGGTCCGGGCGTAATCGCTGTCGCATCGCAGGCTTTGCCCGGGGACGCCGATCATAAAGAGTCGGGCAACCTGCCGCTCCAGTCTCAGATCGGCCGCCGTAAGCGGCCATGTATACAACAAAAGAAGAAACAGAAAATGTCTCATTCCTCTCTCTTTTCCCGTTTGTCACCGTAACGCTCGTCATATTTGTTGGCGTGGTACCCTTTGATGATCCAAACCATGAAAAGTACGAAAAGCGTCACCATGACGGTATCGAAAAATCCTCTCACATCAGCTCCTTGAAAGCGTTGAAATTCTGTCGCACCGCCTCGTAAGCGATGATCCCGCAGGCTATGGAGATATTCAGGCTGCGCCCTTGCGGTGTCATGGGAATGGTGATGCACGCTTTTGCATAGGTTTGGCGCAAGGCCTCGGGCAGTCCTTCGGTCTCACTGCCAAAAAGGAGCCAGTCGCCGGGTTTGAAATCGGCTTCAAAGTAGGGACGGTCGGCCTTGGTGGTGGCCAGCCAGAGACGTTCACGGCCGTGGGCGTTTAGAAACGCATCCAGCGAGGGCCAGACGGTAGGGGCCAGTTTGTGCCAGTAGTCCAGACCTGCCCGTTTGAGACGTGTATCGCTGATTTCGAATCCCAAAGGTTCGACAAGGTGCAGTTTGGCACCCATATTGACGCATAAGCGACCGATCGTGCCGGTGTTGGGGGCTATTTTGGGTTCGACCAGGACAATGTTGACCATCCACGTTCACTCCATGAAAAAGTGGTAAAATTGTAACGAAAAAAAGCGAATGAGGATACGGCGATGAAAAAATGGCTGGTTTTGGTATTGTCCTTTCTGATCTTTTACGGTTGCGCAAAGGCGCCGGTAACCGGACGCACCCAGATCATGATGGTTTCACCCCAGCAGGAAAAGGCCATGGGATTTCAGACGGAGCGGGCCATCCTGAAAAAAGAGCGCCTCTCCCGTGACCGGGCGCTGATCGAACGGGTGAACCGCGTCGGTATGCGAATCGCCCGGGCGACGGGGAAAAAACTGGATTGGAAGTTTTTCGTTATCGACAAACCCGATGTGCCCAACGCCTTTTGTCTGGCCAACGGCCATGTATTTGTCTATACGGGAATTATGAAGTATGTCTCCAACGACGCCCAACTGGCCACCGTGATTGCCCATGAGATCGGCCATGCCATCGCCCACCACGTGGCCGAGCAGGTCAGCATGGCCATGGTGACCAACCTGGCCACGACGGCCGCAGCCGTGGCGATCCAGCACAATGTTCACTCCAGCAGCGAAGCGTCGGCCTACATGATGGCGCTGGGGCTCGGCGCCAATCTCGGTATTGTTCTGCCCTACTCCCGCATGATGGAGAGCGAAGCGGACCATATCGGTCTGATGATTATGGCAAGGGCCTGCTACGATCCCCGCCAGGCGATCGCTTTTTGGGAGAAATTCGCCAAACAGGGCAAAGAACCGCCCGTCTATTTCTCTACCCACCCTTCTTCAAAACAGCGTATCGCCCAACTTCAGAAACTGATGCCCGAGGCGTTGAAGATCTATCATGAACACCATTGTGATCAACAACCGGTCTATCATCCCCCGCTCCGTCAGTCACGGCCCGCTTACGGGGATGAAGAAGACTACCGTGTTCCTACCCGTCGGGTCGCCCCGACCTATAACCGGTTGATCGGTCCGGGGTATTAGATTTTCTTCGATCGGCCATAAAGACGAATCATCTCATTGAGCGTCGGCCAATCGGCGTCTATTAAATCGTTGGAAGTCATACGCCATCGCCAGTTTCCCGTTGCTTCACCCGGTCGGTTCATGCGGGCCTCTGAGCCCAGTTCCAGTAGATCCTGCATGGGCAGTACGGCCCATTTCGCCACGGATGCCAGCGCGGCGCGTACCATGGCGCCCACGACCCTCTCTTTGGAGCAGTCGAGATAGCGACACACCTTTTTCTGTATGGCTTCATCGAGAGAATCGTACCAGCCTGCGGTGGTGTCGTTGTCGTGGGTGCCGGTATAGACGACGCAGCGGTCAGTGTAGTTGTGGGGAAGATAGGGGTTGTCCGCGTCTCCCTCGAAAGCGAACTGCATGATTTTCATACCGGGCATCCGTAAAGATTCACGAAGTCGGGTGACTTCGTCGGTTATGATGCCGAGGTCTTCGGCAATGAGCGGCATGGGGC
>JAADEJ010000005.1 GCA_013153475.1 Campylobacterota bacterium | reverse complement strand
GGATGAATGAGGCCGAGATTGCTAATTTCGTGGCCCGCAAGGCGGCGTGGATAGCCAAACGCCTGGCCCACCGGAGCCGATACGCCAGGCCGGAGCCTGACGCCTACACCGACGGGGTACGGCTTTGGTATCTGGGGGTCTCATACCCAGTGCGAACGTATCAGGCGGCCCAAAACCGGCTTTCGTTTGAAAAGGAGTATTTTACGTTTGCTTGCCGGGATGAGGCGGGCTTTGTGCCCGCTTTGCGCCGTTGGTATGCCCGTGAGGCACGGCGTCTCATTGTGCCGAGGGTAGAGGAATGGTCGCGTCGCATGGGGCTTGAGCCCTCCGATATTCTCTTTCGCCGCTACAAAGCGCGGTGGGGGTGTTGTGACGCCCAAAACCGTCTGAGCTTCAATACCGCGCTGGTGCGTTACGACTGGGCGCTGATTGATTACGTCATTGTCCATGAACTGGCCCATATCCGTCACAAAAACCACGCCAAAGCCTTCTGGGAGCTGGTGGCCACTTTTGTGCCCGACTACAAAGCGTTGAGACACAGATTGGTATGAAGCTTACCGGCACCCTTTCGCGTCTGCTTTTTAGCAATGAGAGCCACATGGTGGCGGTGCTGGATAACGGTATCAAAATCGCCGGTGAGGTGCCGCCTATGGGCGCGCAGAGCCTGGAGGGGCAGGCGGTGGCGCTGGAGGGCGAGTGGGAGGAGCATCCGAAGTTTGGCCCCCAGTTTCGTTTCAAGAGCCTGGAGATTGAGGGAAGCGAACTCTACTTTTTTTTGACCAAGGTGGTCAAAGGGGTGGGCAAAAAGCTGGTGGGACGGCTGATTGAGACCTACGGAGAGAAAGAGCTTATTCGCCTGCTCGATGAAGAGCCCCAAAAACTGCTGGGTTTTAAGGGGATCAAAGAGAAGAAACTGGCCCAGATCACCGAGAGCTGGCGCAAATGGCGGCAGTTACGGGCGTTGGCGATGTTTCTGGCCCCTTACAAGATCGCCCAAAGCGTCATAACCGAGATCTACCGCGCCTTTGGGGAAGGGGAGGATGTGATTGCGCGGATTCGCCAAAACCCCTACATCATCACCCGTATCAAAGGGGTAGGGTTTCGGCGGGCCGATGAGATGGCGCTTTCGATGGGGGTCGATCCGCACAGCGCCTTTCGGATCGAGGCGGCGGTCGATTATGTTCTGCGTGAGATCGGCGAGGGGCAGGGAAGCAGTGCCGTGGCGCCCGCTTTGCTTTATGAGGAGCTGGCCCGGGCGCTGGCGCTGGAGGATCTGTCGAGCACGCCGGTTGAGCGGGTTTTGGCGCAGATGTCGGCGCAAGGCAGGCTCAAACGTGTCGGGGAGGCTTGGGCCCATCCGCTCTATTATGAGGCGGAAGCGGGGCTTTACGCCTTTTTCAAGAGCCGGCGTCAGATGGCGGGCGAGCCGTTGACGGAGGATATTGACGCCTTTATAGCAAGAGAAGAGAAGCGGGCGGGCTTTAGCCTGGGAGAGGAGCAAAAAGAGGCGGTTTGCCTCTTAAACAGCGGCGTGCGGGTGATGGCGCTGGTCGGCTACGCCGGTACGGGTAAGAGTACCGCTTCCAGGATGCTTTTAAAGTTGCTGGAAGAGCGGTATGGGTATGAAAACATCATGACCACGGCCCTTTCGGGGATCGCCACGCGGCGCATCCGGGAAGCCACCGGCTACCGGGGCGCGACGATCCAGAGCCTTTTGACCACCTACGCCGAGGCGCCCATGCCTTTTGACGTGTTACTGCTGGATGAGGCCAGCATGGTCAACGCCCGTCTCTTTTACCGGCTTGTTTCGCGCCTGAAAGAGACGGCCGTGTTGATTGTGGTGGGGGATGACGGGCAACTGCCGCCCATCGGCGCGGGCGACACTTTGCGTGATATTGTTAAATATGACCTTATTCCGACCGTCAAACTGACCAAAATCTACCGCCAGAGCGAGGAGCAGGCGATTGCCCTGATCGCCGACAGTATACGCCGTGGCCGGGTGCCCGATTTGGATCGGGCGTACGGCGATTTTCGGCTAATCATGTGTCCGGCGCAGGAAAACTACGTCTCAAAAAGCCAATTGGACGCGCAGGCGCGCAAGGCCGTGCGGGAGCGCTATAACCTTGCCATTCTTGAGAGGCTCAAGCGTGAGGCGGCTTCTTATATCCTTCGGGCCAGGGAACACCTGAGCCGAAAGGAGATAGGCGCCTACGTGACGGCGTGGCAGGTGATTACCCCCATGAAAGGGGGCCTGCTGGGTACGGAGGAGCTTAACCGTCAGCTTCAGGCGCTGGCCAATCCCAACCCGCGCCAAAGCGTCAAACGGGGCGTTTATACCTTTGCCCTCTATGACAAGGTGGTGCACACCCGCAACGAAAATATGCCCGCCTGGACGTCCGAAGCCTTCAAAGCCTCGCTCGATGCCGAAAAACAGCGCATCTTCAACGGCATGATCGGCATGATTTTCAAAATAGACGAAGAGGAGGAGCACTGCTATGTCTACTACCCGACCGAGGAGACGGTGGTGCGCTACGGTTTTGAGATGCTGGGGGAGTACCTGGCGCCGGCTTACGCGCTGACCGTGCACAAAACCCAGGGGATGGAGTATGAGACCGTTTTACTGCCCATGACCTTCAGCCATTACGTCATGCTCAATACCAAGCTTTTGTATACCGCCGTCACCCGCGCCAAAAAGATGTGCCTGGTGATTGGTGAAAGAGCGGCTTTTGAAGGGGCGTGTCGGCGCGTGGATACCGCCGTACGGGATACCGTTTTGCAAAAACTGGCGCAAAAGGAAATGAGTGGATAACCTTTTTTGTTTTGTAGGGTCTTTATAAAGTTGTCAGCTCTTGTTTTTACCGTTGAAAAGAAACTGATCAGTTAACAAAAGAGTGTAGAGACATAGGGATCGAACTGTCAGTAGAAAACGCCGACTTTCGACTGACACTAAAGTTAGTTTTAAGTTGGTTGAATTTTTCTTGAAGCTATTGAGGCCCTAAATTTAGGGATTTTCGTGGAGCTGATGACGGGACTCGAACCCGTGACCTCTTGATTACGAATCAAGTGCTCTAGCCAGCTGAGCTACATCAGCGTTTGCGGGCCGACATTTTACACCAATAGATGAAAATTTTCAATAGCGCGTTAGTCAATTTCAAGTATAATCGCGCAATTTCATTTTATACAGGAGCGTGGATGCGAACCATTGAAAACGTTGAGGCTTTTAAGGCACTGGTTGCGGAGGTTGAGGCTCAGGCGGGATACCGCCGTCCCGTCGGGTTTGGTATTTGCCGGGTCGATAGAGGCCAAAAAGATAGAAACAAGATTTTGCAGGCGGTCTACCCGCTGATCAACTGGAACGAAAACTACGGGTCGGCGGCGGTTTTTGCGGATGCCTTGGCCCAAAGCGGCGTGACGGTCGATTTTGGCGCCGATGAGCAGGTCTTTGACGTAACCGAAGCCTTTGTGGTCAACGCGTTGGCCGCTTTCAAGCCTTTTGTGGCGGAAGCGAAGGGCGAGGCGCACAAAAACGTCCAGGTGATCGCCACGCTGGCCACGATTGCCGAAAACGAGATGCTTGATGACAACTATCGGGTGGTCTTTTTGTTTGAGGACGCCGCGCCCCAAAGCGTGGAGGCGGTCTATCTGAAACTTTACGCCCTCTCTACCGGCAAAGCGGCGCTTAGAAGCGTCAATCTTAACGGGGCGTTCGGTCTACTGCACAACTGCGCGTGGTTTGGCAACGAGCCGTTTGAGTTGGAGTGGTTGCGTGAAAACGAGATTGAGCTCAAACTCAACGGCGCTTATCCGGAAATTGAGAGCGTGGATAAATTCCCCCGCTATCTTCAGCACATCATTCCCGCCGACAACACCCGTATTCTTGACAGCGCCAAAGTGCGCATGGGCGCCCAGCTGGCGGCGGGCACGACGGTGATGCCGGGGGCCAGCTACATCAACTTCAACGCCGGCACCACCGGCCCGGTGATGGTGGAAGGGCGCATCAGCTCCTCGGCCATTGTGGGGCCCGGCTCGGATGTGGGCGGCGGCGCCTCGATTTTGGGGGTGCTCAGCGGCACCAACGGCAACCCGGTCTCTATTGGCGAGAACGTCCTGCTGGGGGCCAACTCCGTTACCGGCATTCCGCTGGGCGACGGCTGTATCGTCGACGCGGGCATCGCCGTGTTGGAAGGCACCAAGTTTGTCATCAGCGGCCGGGAGCTTGAGAAGATCAAAGAGGTCAACCCCGACTGGGATGTGGAGGTTGAGGAGCAAAATATCTTCAAAGGGGTGGAACTGGCCGGCAAAAACGGCATCCACTTCCGCCAAAACAGCACCACCGGGCAGATGATCGCCATGCGAAGCCGCCGGGAAGTGAAACTTAACGAAGAGCTCCATTAAGGGCACAGGCGCCACGCCGTCCACTTGAGGATGGCGGAGGCGGCGTGGGGCAGTTCGTGCTGGTTTGGCGGCACATGGGCGAGTTTGAGCTTGCTAAGCACGATGGTGCCGGCAAAATGGCCCGCCAAAAAGGCCACCAGGCCGTAAAACCAGACGGTTTGAAGGGCAATCCACACCCCCAGCAGAGCGGGGACGAGGTGAAACAGCGTATGCAGGGCCCTGGCCAGCCAAAGACAGCGCCGTGTCAGCGGCGGCGAGAGGTCGACGGGGTGTTTCTCTTCGTATCCGTTCATGAGAAAAACTTTACCACAAAGGATGGGCAATGGCAAACGACATCATCATCTGGCACAATCCGCGCTGTTCCAAGTCGCGCGAGGCGCTTAAACTGCTTCAGGAGGAGGGGATCGAGCCTCAAATCTATAAATACCTCGACGAAAAGCCCACCAAAGAGCAGATCCAAGCGGTGTTGGCGATGATCGGGGCCAAACCCCGCGACATCATGCGCACCAAGGAGGCGATCTATAAAGAGCTGGGCCTCAAAGAGGTGGATGATGACGAAAAGCTTATCGAGGCGATGGCCGAGCACCCCAAGCTGATTGAGCGGCCCATTGTGATCAAAGGGAATCAAGCGGTGCTGGGACGCCCGCCCCAAAAAGTGATTGAACTGGTAAAAGGGTGATGATTTTCCCAATCCTCGTTTGGCGGTGCTTCGCGCCCTACGCGGGACACGATGTTTTGGCTAAAAACCGCTAATACCTGACGGTACCCTACGGGAAGGAGCGGTTTTTAAACGCCAAAACTTCGTTCGCTCCCGCAAGCTGTACTGCGGTTGAAAAATCATACGAAAAAGGAAATTGAGAATATGCTTCAAACCATCGACCTGACCAAACGTTTCGGCGGCCGTGTGCTGTTTGAGAATGTCAATCTCAAGCTTGACGCCGGCAAACGCTACGGGCTTATCGGCGCCAACGGCGCGGGCAAGAGTACGTTTTTGAAAATTGTCGCCGGCGAGGAGGAGCCCACCAGCGGCGAGATCGTGATTCAAAGCGGCGCCAAAGTGGGCGTACTGGGGCAAAACCAGTTCGCTTTTGAGGATTTTACCATCGCCGACGCGGTGTTATATGGTAACAAACGCCTTTATGAGGCCATCAAAGAGAAAGAGAAGCTCTACATGGAGGGCGACTTTGACGATCCAAAAGTCAACGAGCGGCTGGGGGAGCTGGAGATGGTGTGCGTCGAAGAGGATCCGATGTATGAGTATGACGTGCGCATCAAAAAGATCCTCAGTGAGCTGGGCTTTCCCGAAGAACAGCATACCGAGCTCATGAGCACCCTGCCCAGCGCCGACAAGTTCAAGGTTCTGCTGGCGCAGGTGCTCTTTCCCAAGCCCGACATTCTCTTTCTCGATGAGCCCACCAACAACCTTGATATCCACGCCATCGCCTGGCTGGAAAACCAGCTCAAGCGCCATGAGGGCACGATGATCGTCATCAGCCATGACCGCCACTTTCTCAACAGTGTCGTGACCCATATTTTGGATCTGGATTTTAAAACGATCCGCGAGTTTACCGGTAACTACGACGACTGGTATATCGCCTCCAACCTCTTGCAAAAGCAAAGGGAGATGGAGCGGGCCAAGAAGCTCAAGGAAAAAGAGCAGTTGGAAAAGTTTATTGAGCGATTCAGCGCCAACGCCTCCAAGGCCAAGCAGGCCACCAGCCGGCGCAAACAGCTTGAAAAACTCGATCTTTCCGCCCTGCAAACCTCCAGTCGGCGCGATCCTTCCATTGTCTTTAAGCAAAAGCGCGAGATCGGCAAGGAGGCGCTGGAGATTGTGGACGTGAGCAAGCGGTTTGGCGAGCATATTGTTTTTGAGAAGCTCAATATCAAGGTCAACCCCGGTGACAAGATCGCCCTGATCGGCCCCAACGGGGTGGGCAAAACAACCCTGCTCAAGATGATTATGGATGACGGCCTCAAACCCGACAGCGGCGAGATCAAATGGGGGGCGACGGTAGAGCCCAGCTACTTTCCGCAAGATACCACCGACCGCATCCACGGCACCGAAACCCTTTATGAGTGGCTAAGAAACCATGATAGAGAGGCGGACATTTCCGAAATCCGCAACTGCCTGGGACGGATGCTTTTTAGCGGCGAGGAGCAGGAAAAGAGCATCGAGAAGATCAGCGGGGGCGAAAAACACCGCATGATGCTCAGCAAGATGATGCTGGAGCAGGGCAACTTTTTGGTACTTGACGAGCCCACCAACCACCTTGACCTTGAAGCCATCATCGCCCTGGGAGAGG
>JAADEJ010000036.1 GCA_013153475.1 Campylobacterota bacterium | reverse complement strand
CCACTTGCGCGGGTCGTAATACTTCTTGTTGGGCTTGTCGTCACCCTCGGGGTTGCCGATTTGACCCTGGAGGTAGTCGTGATACTTCTCTATATACCCTTTGACGCCGGCCCAGAAGGCCCACTGGGTATCGGTGTCGATATTCATCTTCACCACGCCGTAGCTGATGGCGTCGCGAATATCTTTAAGCTCACTGCCACTGCCGCCGTGGAAGACGAAATCGACCGGTTTGGGGCCGGTGCCGTACTTCTCTTCGATATAGGCCTGGCTGTTTTTGAGAATCTCGGGGCGCAGTACCACGTTGCCGGGCTTGTAGACACCGTGCACGTTGCCGAAACTCGCGGCGATAGTGAAATTGGGACTGATTTTGCTTAGCTCCTCGTAGGCGTAGGCCACCTCTTCGGGCTGGGTATAGAGCAGTTTGTTGTCCACGTCGGTGTTGTCCACGCCGTCCTCTTCGCCGCCGGTAATGCCCAGCTCGATCTCCAGGGTCATCCCCATTTTGCTCATGCGCTCCAAATAGGCCTTGCAGGTCTCGATATTCTCTTCCAGCGGCTCTTCACTCAGATCGATCATATGGGAGCTAAAGAGCGGTTTGCCGGTGGCCTTGAAGTGCGCTTCGCTCGCCTCCAGCAGGGCGTCGATCCAGGGCAGCAGTTTCCTGGCGGCGTGGTCGGTGTGCAAAATGACGGGAATGCCGTAGGCTTCCGCCATCTCCCACACGTGCTTCGCGCCGCTGATGGCGCCCCGCACCGCCGCTTCGTGGCTGTCGATCCCCTTGCCGCCGATGAAGTTGGCGCCCCCGTGGCTAAACTGCACGATCACGGGCGAATTGACCGTTTTGGCCGCTTCCATAATGGCGTTCATGGAGTCGGTGCCTACGGCGTTGACCGCCGGCAGGGCGAACCCTTCGGCCTTGGCGATCTCAAAAATCTTTTTGACCTCTTCGCCGGTGGCGACGCCGGGTTTGACAAATTCAGAGACTTTGGCCATCCCTACCCCCTTAGTTGGAATATTTGATCTTCGCTTTGGCCCGCAGATCTTTGGCGAGTTTTTGCATCTTCTCTTTGAATTTTTCCATTTTGAGGTTTTGCTTGAGCCGCTCTTTGACATCTTTGAAAGGAATGGTCTGGGCCGGCTTTTTGTCTTCGACATAGATCACATGGTAACCGAACTGGGTCTTCACCGGTGTCTTGGTATATTGGCCAGGTTTCAGCGCAAACGCGGCATCGCTGAAGGGTTTAACCATCTGCTTGCGGCCAAAATAGCCCAGGTCCCCACCTCTTACGGCGCTGGGGCCGGTCGATTTGCTCTTGGCCAGCTCCTCGAACTTGGCCTTGAGTTTGGATTTGGGTGTTTTGTTCAGCTCGGCGATAATCGCTTTGGCCTCGCTTTCGGTTTTAACCAGAATATGGCGCGCGTGCACCGTTTCGGGCCGCTTGAAGGCGCTTTTGTGCTCCTCATAGGCTTTTTTGGCCTCGGCGTCGCTCACTTTGATCTTGTCAAGCTGCTTTTTCATCCACACATCCAGCGCCAGCTTGCCTTTGATTTTCGCCAGTGCCCGCTTGAACTCCTTGTCTCTCTCAATGCCGCTTTTGATCGCTTTTTGTTGAAGGAGCTGCTGTTCGATCACCTGATCGAGCACCCGTTTTCTCACGTTTTCCGGCAACGCGTCATACGTGGTTCGCGCACCCATCGCCGCCATCACTTCCTGTACATCGGTTTTGGTGATCTTGTGACCGTTGACGGTGGCCAACACATCGGACGCGGGAAGAGAGAGCGCCAGAACGGCGGCGCCCAGACTTGCTATTATCACTTTTCTCATCGGTTTCCTTTTTCGTTTGGTAGTTTCAGTGGCATTGTACTTCAAAAGCGATTAACGAAGGTAAATTTTACGCCATGTTGTGGGTGACGTTCTGGACGTCGTCATCCTCTTCGAGCATCTCGATCAGCTTCTCCACCTTCGCCGCCGTCTCATCATCCACATCCACGGTATTGGTCGCCACCAGCCCCACGGAACTCTCCAGAATCTCCACGCCGGTCGCCTCCACGGCTTTTAGCACCGCGTCAAAATCGGCCGGCTCGCTCTCGATGACCAGTACCTCGTCGAACTCCTTGATATCGCTGGCGCCCCCTTCCAGGGCCGCCTCCATCACCTCGTCATCCTTTTCGCTTCGGGGCACGGTGACGATTCCCTTTTTCTCGAACATCCACGCCACACTGCCGCTGGTGCCCAGGCTCCCGCCGTTTTTGGTAAAGGCGTGGCGCACGCTGGCGACGGTGCGGTTGCGGTTGTCGGTCATGGCTTCTACCATGATCGCCACCCCGCCGGGGCCGTACCCTTCGTAGGTGATCTCCTCGTAACTGACCCCTTTCAGGTTGCCCGTGGCCTTGTCGATGGCGCGCTGGATATTCTCGGCAGGCATGGAGACCGCCCGCGCCCGCTCAATGGCCAGGCGAAGGGCCGCGTTGGTGGCGGGGTCTCCCCCGCCCTGCTTGGCGGCGGTGGTAATATCACGCACCGCTTTGGTAAAGAGTTTGCCCTTTTTGGCGTCCTCTTTGGCCTTGATATGTTTGACTTTGGACCATTTGTTATGACCTGCCATGCAAAACCTCTTCTATGGAAAAAATTTGGGCCTATTATATATAATTGCCCCTTGAATTACCCAATAGGATCGACGATGAAGATGGCCACCAAAAAAGAGATCGAAACCATACGCGAGCGCTTTTTGGCGCACTACCCCGACTCGGTTACCGAGCTAAACTACCGCAACCTCTACGAACTGCTGGTGGCGGTGATGCTCTCGGCCCAGTGCACCGACAAGCGGGTCAACCTCATCACCCCCGCCCTCTTTGAAGCCTACCCCGATATCCCGACCCTGGCCCGGGCGGATGCGGAGGAGGTCAAAACCTACATCCAGACCTGTTCCTTTTTCAACAACAAGGCCAAAAACCTCGTCAAGATGGCCCAAACCGTCATGGAACATTACGACGGCGAGATTCCGCTGGATGAAAAGGAGCTGGTCAAACTCCCCGGCGTGGGCCAAAAGACCGCCCACGTGGTGATGATCGAGTACACCCAGGCCAACCTGATGGCGGTGGACACCCACGTCTTTCGGGTCGCCCACCGGCTGGGGCTCTCCAAAGCCAAAACCGCCAAGGAGACCGAGGCGGACCTGGTCAAAAAGTTCAAGACCGACCTGCACCGGCTCCACCAGGCGATGGTACTCTTTGGCCGCTATATCTGCACCGCCAAAAACCCCAAGTGCGACACCGAGTGCTTTTTGACCGATCTATGCAAAAGCAAAGAGAGCTTCAAAGCGCGCTGATCAGCGCTTCCACCGTTTGAAGCACCGGCTCAATGGAAGCGATCTCCAGCCGTTCCCTGTCGGAGTGGGGATCAAGAATCGTCGGCCCCAGCGAGACAATCTGCATATGAGGATAACGCTCGGCAAAGAGCGCGCACTCCAGCCCGGCGTGAATGGCCGTCATGTCGGCATCGGGGTAGCGTTTTCGATAGAGCGCAAGCGCCTTTTTGGCCAAAGGCGTCTCCACCGGATCCCAGGCGGGGTATTTCCCCTCCCGTCGGCAGGCAAAACCCAGCACTTCCCATCCCGCCACGGTTCGCTCGGCCAACGCCTCCAACGCTTTGTTGCTCATGCTTCGGGCCGAAAGGGCCACACGCATCAGGGCCCCGTCCATCTCTGCCATGGCCAGATTGATACTGCTTTGGGGCAGATCAAGCCGGCTGTTCCACGCCCGCACCCCGTGGGCAAACCCCGCCAGCGCCCCGACAAAACAGCGCCCTTTGACGGCCACCGTCTCTCGCGGTTGCGCCGGTTGGGCCGAAATCCCCTCGGGCAGGGTCAAATCCGCGCCGTTGGGCACCCAGACAACCGCCTCGGCCCGCCTGGGAATGGCGTTGATGCGCTCACCGCCCGCAAAAGAGGCCACTTCCACGGCCCGGTTGCGGTAGATGGCGTCGGCCAGCTCGATGATGGCGTTGGGAATCTCTTCGGCGATATTGACCCCCGAATGGCCCCCCGGTGCCCGGGCCGTCAGTTTGAGCCACCGCCCGTTTTCCACCTTTTTGCGATCGGGCCACGCCACCTCGGCAAAGATATCCTCACCCCCCGCGCAACCGATGTAGACCCGTCCCGCCTCTTCGGTATCGAGATTGATCAAAGCGTCGGTACGAATCGCGAGCGCCAGATCCTGCGCCCCCAGCAGGCCGATCTCCTCGTCGTTGGTAAAAAGAAGATCGACCGGCGCCCCCTTTTGGGCCAAGTAGAGCATCATCGCCGCGCCGATGCCGTTGTCGGCCCCCAGTGAGCTCTCTTTCGCCCGCAACCACCCCTCTTTCTCCTCTATCTCCATATGCGGCGCGCGGCCGATACAGACCATATCGTAATGGGCCTGGAGCGTCACTTTGGGCTCACCCCCGAAATAGGCGGCCACATTGCCCGCCGTGTCCACCTCCACCCTGTAGCCGATCTTTTCGCAAAAGCGCGTCAGATACTCCCGCGCTAAAACCGTGTCGCCGCTACACCTGGGGTATTGGGAGAGGCTTTTGAAAATCTGAAGGATCGTTTGCATCGTACTTTCCGTTTTTAGCTATTTTACCCTATAATTGGCGCATGATTCGATTCGTTATGCTCTTTTTGGCGCTTATGCTTCTTTTGCAAGGGTGTGTCTACTTCAACGACGAAGGGATCGGCAAGCGCAAATACCGTGACTGCGTGGAGTACTACGACGCCCAGGGACTCTACCACAAAGAGTGCGACCCCAACCTCATCGACTACGACGAAATTCCCGATAAGCTCAAAAAGACGGTTTTGCCCCACTGACCCTTCTCTCCAGCACCTCCAGCGTTTGGGCGTGGGCGAAACAGCGTCCCGCGCCGCACAGCGTCCACCCCTCCCCTTCGTGGGCTTTTTGCACCCAAAAAGGGTGGCGCCTCGCCAAAGCCTCACGCGCTCGGCGCAGTTTGTCGGCGGGGGCCTTCACCACCCGCGCGGGCCCGTACAACCGGACGCGAATCGCTTCGGGATAGCGTTCGGGCTCGGCTCTTAACAAAGGTTCAAGGGCCCTCAAACTCTCCGTGGCTACGCGCGCATAACGCAGGTTGTCCCGCAAAAGGGCCAGACGTTTTAATCCCCCAATCATCGTTGACAAGGCGGAGGTGTAGTAGCGGTCGTCGGCGTCGGCTAAATCAGGCGTATCGGCCGCCATGCGCCACTTGCCATCCCCCTCATAAAAGAGCGCCAACGCCCGCTTCGCCCACCGGTCGGCCTCCGCCAGGTATGAGGCTTGAAACGTGCGGGCGTATCCCGACAGCGCCGCGTCAATCAAATAGGCGTAATCCTCCAGCAGACCCTCGCCCATGGCCCCCTCCCCGGGCATCCACTGGTGCCTAAGCCCTCCTTTCCCATCCGACACCCGTCGCACCAGCGCCCGGTACCCCCTCTCGGCCGTGCCGGAGAAGGTCGCGTTCAGATCGGCTGAGTTAAAGAGCGAGGCGATCCACATCCCGTTCCAGGAAGTAAGGATCTTGCCGTCGACAAAGGGTTTGGGCCGCCCGGCCCGCAGGCGCCGTAACACCGCTTTCGCCGCCTCGAAGCGGGGAGGCGGCCGACGCCCCGTCCGCCTGGGCTGGGCGTACTCGCTGTCAAAATTCCCCTCCGCCTTGATATCCAGAAAATCCAGCACCGCCCCCGCCTCTTTGGGAGCAAAACCGGCACGCTCCAGCGCCTTTTCGCACGCCCGGCGGCGCATCAGGTAGTACCCCCCTTCCCGTCCGCCGCTCTCGGCGTCGCTGGCACCCCGCCACAACCCTTCAGGCGTGCCCAAAAGCCGATTGACGGCCTGGACCGTCTCATTGACCACCGCCTTGTAACGCCCGATGCCGTCACGGCGAAAGGCCTGGGCATAGAGCGCCAGCAGTTCGGCGTTGGTGTAGAGCATCTTCTCAAAATGGGGCATTTGCCATGCCCTGTCCGCGCAGTAGCGGAAAAATCCCCCGTCAATCTGGTCATACAACCCACCATCCGCCATGGCCTTTAGGGTTTGGCGATACATCCGTTTTGCCCTCTCATCCCCCGTGGCCCTCGCTATATCGGCCAGCAGGCGCAGTGTGGCGCTTTGGGGAAACTTGGGACGCCTGCCCCACCCGCCATACCGTCGGTCAAAACGCTCCCACAACCGCGCCACGACCCTCTGCGCCATCGCTTTGCCCGCGCTTTTTGTCACGGGCGGTTTTCTCTTTGCCAGGCGCATGATGGCCCGGGCCCGTTTGCGCGCCTTTTCGGGATGCTCGGCATAGAGTCGTCCGTAATAGGGCACCAGGTCACGCAGGCCTTTCTCCCCGTATCCCTCTTCCGGGGGCAGGTAGGTGGCAATAAAAAAGGGCAGACCCTCTTCGGTCAAAAAGACTGTCAACGGCCAGCCGCCGCTTCTTTTTCGCACCGCCCGGTAGATGCGCTGAAAACGGCGGTCGATATGGGGGAGCTCCTCCCTGTCCACTTTGATCGCCACAAACCAGCGGTTGATCAGCTCGGCGATGTTGGGGTTCTCAAAGCTCTCACGCGCCATCACGTGGCACCAGTGGCAGGTGCTGTAGCCGATAGAAAGAAAGATGGGTTTGTGCGTTTCGCGCGCCTTCTCAAACGCCTCTTTGCCCCAGGGATACCACTCAACGGGGTTGCAAAGATGCTGGCGCAGGTAGGGCGAAGCGCTTTCTTCCAGGTGGTTGGGGACACACTGGCCCCCTTGCAGAAGCGATAACAACAGAAGCAGGATATAATAGCGTCTCATATTCGCCATTTTACCCAAAGGAGCGGCCCGTGTGCCTGATTTTGATCGC